>CAZANL010000304.1:0-6050 GCA_964486115.1 uncultured Planctomycetota bacterium | reverse complement strand
GCTGGAAACCCCGCCTCAGGGACGTGCGGGCTGCTCGATCGAGCTGAAATGCGCGGTCGGTTCGGAGCAGAACAGCCAGCCGGCCGATCTCCAAACGACACCCGACGACGCATTGCCCGTACTGCCCAGCGCAGACGGGGAGCCAACCCGAACGTCGCGTCGGTCGATGCTGATCTTCCTGATCAGCGTGCCGCTGCTGGTCAGCGGCGTCGTCCAGTGCCTGGCGGTCGACTCCCTTCGCGGCATGGCGTTGATGATGAGCGAGCACGCCCAGGCCGCCTTCATCGTTGGCATGGCCGCCTGGGGACTGATTCCGGGGCTCGGGATGATCGGGATCGCCACCAGCGTGCGACGCCATTGCGCACGCAACAGGCTGCGCGGCCGGCACCTCGCCGCCCTGACGATTATCTGGGCGCTGGTCCACCTCGCAGGCACGGGATACCTGATCTCCCACCTGCTGATGGACGGGCATCGCTGGCGAACAATCGAGCAGCAGGCCATGCGCAAAGGAGACAGCAAGGCGCTGGATACGCTCGAACGGGAACTCCACCAGCCGACCATCAAGGCCACCCGCAGCCGTGCGGCAAAGCTGCTGACGCAGCACTATCCGAAACGCGCGATGACCCACCTCAAAAACGAGAGCGCACGAATTCGAGTGCCGATCCTCCGCGGCTTCCTAGAATCGAGCAATGAAGCGTATGCCGCACTGGCCGCGGTGAAGACGCTTCAACTGTCACGGGGCATCACAGAGAAAAAACTGGCCTGCCAGCTCATCCAGCGACACCGACCGGAAGCCGCGCTACCCGATCTGCTCGAGCTGCTGAAAAGTTCCTGGGGGCCCACCAAGGAGGATGTGGCCTACGCGGTCCTGGCGTATCGCTCTCCCGGGGCGATACAGGGTCTGGAGCAGATCGCAGGTAGTCGGCTACACTCCGACCATCTGAGGACCAGCGCAGTCAGCGCGCTGGCCCAGATAGGGACCCCCGAATCGGCCCAGGCTCTGGTGCGCCTGCTGAAATCCAGCAATTACAGCGTGCGCTATCTCAGCGATTTGGCCCTCAGGGAACTGACCGGGAACCCCGACGGAGCCGGCATCCAGCTGGGCGAACACCCGGGGTCAGATCCCAACATGAAAGCAATCGAAACCTGGCTAACCCTCGTACAGCAGTGGGGAAGCCGCAACAACTGACCCGACGACCCACCGCCTAGTCTGAATCTCGTTTTGAACCACCTTCCCTAGGAGTACTTTGCCATGATGAAGAAGTGTTGTGTCGTTTTTCTGATGCTGGCGACGGCCGGCGGCGTCTGGAACTGGACCCGAGTCGTCGCCGCCTCGGAGAAGATCCGTGATACCTGGATCGAATCTCAGAAGAGCCAGACCCTGGAAGACTGGGACCTGCACTATCGCCGCGGGATTCGCCAGTTGCAAAAACAGGCGGCCGAACTGAGGCAGAAATCCCGCAATCAGTCGCTGTCTGCGGAAGCGACCAGGATCCGCCTCGAGCGGTTCAATCGCCGAATCGTCGATAGCCAGCAGGTGGTCGACAGCTTTTCGGCCCAGATGAAGTCCGCCCAACGCAGCGGATTCACCTTCGCCGGACAGCAGTACGACGAGTCTCTTGCCTCGGTGCAGGCGCGCCGCTTCTCGATCGAGCACAAGGCGCTGCTGACTCAAAAAGCCGCGCTCGAGGCGAGGGTCAAGCACCACGGACACTCCGCCGCTCGGTACGCCAAGGCAGCACAGGGCCTGGAAAAGCGCCTCCGCAAGCTGGAGATTCGGGGGCAGGAGTTGATGCTGCGCCGACGCGTCCTGGAGACTCAGAGGATGCTCAAGGAGATCGAGAAGCAGCGGGTAGAGCTCCACCGGGAGGGCTGTAAGCCACTGGCCGATCTCCAGACGCTGTTCGGGACCGCCGAAGAGGCGCTCGACCGAGAAGAGGCGCGCCAGCGAATCCTGGAAAAGAAGGAGCCGGCCCGGACGCTCTCGCTGGAAGAAGCAGCGGGTCAGATCCCGGCCGAGGAGAACGGCGTCTATTGAACCCTCGCATCGGCAAGGTCCTCGCAAGGCTCGGACCTTGCCGATGCCCGCAGGGAGCCCGGCTGTGTTGGCTAGTCGACCTCGACTTCGACCGGTTTCTTGGTCGACAGACTGCCGAACGTATTGCTCGAGCCGAAGACCTCTATCTTCAGTTTCCCCTTGGCTGTCTTCGACGGCCACTCGTAGGGCACCCAGAACGGCCGGGTCTTCTTGACCAAGCCCGACATATCCAGCCTCTTCCAGACCGACTGGGACGCGTTGAGAACCCGGCCACCCTGGGTTATCTTGACCTGGAACCTGGCGATGTTCGGATCAGCCATCGCGATGCCCCAGTTGTCGGCATGGCGCCAGTTGCCGATATACCGCTCGCCTCCGCGACCGACGATATGCGGCATATCCAGCTTGACGTGAGTGCCGTCCACCTTGGTTTCGATCAACTTCGGCGCCAGCCAGGCACCCGGCTGGGTGACCGTCCGCTTGACCCCCTCCTCCGCGACCTCTGCGTCGAGCTCCAGGTGATAGGGCTTGCCCCACTTGATCAGCGCGGCGCCCTTCTTCAGTTCGATCGGGACCTGCAGATCACTACCCTTGGCCCACAGCTTGTCGGTGAAGACCGCATAGGCAAACGCCCACTCGTCGATCGGCAGGTAGCTCCCATGGCGCGGATAGAGCGCGACATGTTCACCGCTCCATCCTTTGTCGCGTTTGAAGACCACCATCTTCGGCTTCTGGGAGCCGCTGAACTGTGAGATGAAATCGACTTTCTGCAATTCCTCGTCGTTCGGCGTGACATCGATGTGCTGGCCACTCTGGGCCACCTCGAGGGTGTATGACTTCTTCCCGAAAACAATCGTCTTGGAGAGCGGATAGGCGTAGGGCACCTTACCGAGCGTCATGTAGTCATCGCCGTAGTCGTTGAACTTACCGTTCAGATTCGCGTCGATGATGGCGATCCTGATCTGCCCGATCATCCCGCTGTACGCGCAGGCCGACGTCACGCAGCGGCGCTGGTACTGGTCCAGCACATAACGCAGCTGGTACGGATACAGCTTGTTGTCGACCATCAGCCGCAGCGAAACCAGATCACCGGGACTGACCAGTTTGTCCAGCCTGCCGTCGCCAGTGGTGTCCAGCTTGAGCCCGGTCTTGTCATCCGCCTTGACCGCGATCGACTCCTTTCCGCCCACCGGTAGGTCGAGTTCCTCCTCGACCTGATGCAGCTGCTGATCCAGGGTCGTGTACTTCGGCTTCTTCCCCTCCCGCTCATAGCGCATCTGGATCCGCTGGGCCTGGGCCAGAGTCGCGGACAGGCCCAGAGCGCATACAGCGACTAACAGCGAGACAGCTCGGCTGATCATCGTTCCCACCCGATTAGGGAATGGCGAAGACGTGCCACAGGCTTCTGTTCAGCGGTGTGACACGATAGTTGTAAGCGAACGCCAGCTGGCGAGTCAGGCCGAAGTTCAAGCTCTTGTCCATCAGATTACCCAGCCCCCGGGCGGCGGCGGCGCGAACCCGCTTGTCGTCGCCCTTTTCCAGCTCCTTGCACAGGACCTCGACCAGCCCACGGTCGGCCGTCTCTCCAATGGCGATGGCGGATGCTCGCCGTTCGAAGGTGTTCCCGTCCCGCAGGTCCTCGACCAGAAGCTTCTGCGGATCATCCTGCTTCAGCTTGAGCAAGGCAATCGTGGTCATCTGACGGACGTTGGTGTAGCGCGACTGTTTCTTGTAGACCTCGAGCAGCCCGCTAGCCACCGACTCGTCACCAGCCAGCCCGGCCGCGGTGATCGCGTAAGGCAAGAATTCTCGCGACTTGCTCTTCTCGATCCGCTTCATCAGATTGGGAACGAACTCCTTGTCCTTGAGCAGCCCCAGAGCGATCGCGCCAGCAGCGTAATAACTGGGGTTGTTCCGGTACTTCTTCATGAACGCACGCAGCGGCTTGAGACCCTTCTTGTCACCCTGAATGCCTAATGCCAAGGCGACGAAGGCCCGGATCCGATAGGGCGCCTTCTTCAGGCCCTCGATCAAGAACTCGGACTGTTTCTTGTTCTTTTGGCGAGCCAGCGACAACAAGGCGAAAGCACGAGTGTAGTCGTCCTTGTGCTTGACCACCAACCACCGCAGGTTGCTCACGATCGTCTTGCCCGGTATGCCCCCCATCGCCAGCGCGATCGCCTGAGAGACCGAGGTGTCGTCCTTGCGGAGCTGAATCGCCTTGGTGAAGATCGGCGCGACGACCTTCGGGTCCTGGCGACCCAGACCGTAGGCCGCCAGCGTGCGGAGCAGCTTGTGCAGTTTCGGGGTGGTCAGGATATGCCCCATCAGCTTGGCCGAGTCCTTGTGCTTGATCATGCCCAGCGCGATCAACGCACCCAACTGGACCCCCATTTGATCTCTACTCAGCAGCACCTGCGACAGCACCTTGACGCTCTGCGGATCGCCCGCATAACCCAGTGCGATCGCGGCGTAGGTCCTGACGATCTCGTCCCCACGGGCATTCTGGAGCGCCTGGGTCATCTTGGCCATCTGCGCCTTGTCCTTGAGCATCCCCAGCGCGAACCAGGACGTCACACGCACCTCACGAGCCTTGTCCTGCTCCAGGGTGTCGAGCACCGCCTTGGCCGAGCGTTGGTCGCCCACCTTTCCAAGGGCGATCACCGCCTGTAGGCGCACCCCGCGATCCGGGTCCTTCAGCGCCTTGGTCAGTGCCTCGACGGCCATCTTTCGCATCTGATCGCCGTACTTGGTCATGCTGCCCTCATTCTGCCCGCCATTCTCCTTGAACTTCTTCCGGGGAATGACATAGAACAACTCTCGGTGGGCATCCCACCAGGCTTCCCACTGCACTGTACGATCGGCCTCGTCTTCGAGTGGCACACGTGGCACTCCACCCCCACCGGGTCAGCCGGCCCAGGCCGCAGGTGTCGCCCAGGCAAAAAACATCGCGAAAAGTACAGCCATCAGCGTCAAGGCTGTGTTGTGCATCGGGAACCCCCTACTGAAATCAATGTGCCCCACCACGGGCAAGGGCGCATTTTAAGCAGACTCGGGCAACGCCCGCTAGCCTTTATTCACAGCTTTCCAGTCGTAAGCCCTCGGAGCCAGCAGGGCCATCAACGCCGACGCCGTGGAGTATATCCGACCGCCCACCCGGCTCCATGGACCACATGGATCCCAACTGCCAGCCGCGAGCCATGGCCCCCGCCGCTGGTGGGTGGTCAGAACCCGAACTAGCCGCTCGCGCCAGACCTGGGCAGTTGGCTGATCAGCTAGCCGGGAGACCGCCATTGCCCCGAAATGCCAGTAGTGATAGTTGACGATGGGTCCTGGGTCGTTGGCCATCGCCTCGAGCGTGGGCGGTTCGGGGAAGCGTCCATTCCAGTGTGGAAGCCGACTGAGTATCAGAGCCGCCGCTTTGCGATCCGCAGCCGGCATCGTGACCGGGATGGCCTGGCGCATGAACAGTCCCGAGGCGGTCGAGTCGTAGCCCCCGAAACAAAAGGCCCGCCGGCCACCATGGTACAGGCGCCCGGATGCGTGCGTGACCTTCTTGATGTACTGCTCGACCCCTTCGATCATCTCGGGCTCGACCGGCAACTCGGTCGCCCCTCGAGCGACAGCCAGGGCGCACACGGTGTAGGCGGCGTACGCCACATCGTCATCCGGATCCAGCCAGCGGCTCCAGGGATATTTGCCGTGCCGCTCACGGTAAAACGTCAGCAGAGCCCGGCTGGCCGCGATCTCGAGATCGGTATCGCGAGTCGTCGCCGCCGCTTCCACCAGGGCCCAAGCCGCGATGGCATGGTTGAACATCACCACCAGCGATTTCGGGCGAGGCGTCTGGTCTCCCAGCTCCTGCCGGATCAGCGTCTCCTGCCGGGAGGAATAGCCGACCATCCCGCCGCTCTTCTGGAGACGCCGCAAGAAAGCTATTCCCCGGGCCAGGGCTCGCCCCTCCCGCCCGACCTCCAGCTGGGCTCCACTGTGTAGCAGCGCCAGTACAGCCAGG
>CAZANL010000303.1:2747-6051 GCA_964486115.1 uncultured Planctomycetota bacterium | reverse complement strand
TCCAGTCCCAACGCTGAGGCGTGCAGTGACGTCAGTCCGGGTTGCGATCGACCTCTTCCGTCGGTCGCCACCCCCGCCGTCTCGGCCGGACGCCTCTTCGTCGCCTGCGCCGACGGCGCGGTCTACGCCTTCGGCTCGGCCAAGTAGCGGGCGGCCGGGCCGGGTCAGTCGATGACCAGCGTCACCACCGAGCGGGCGGGCAGGCTGATCGGCCAGCCGAGGGGCACGGCTGGCCGGTCCAGTTTCAGCAGGTCTTTGGTCAGCAGATGTGTATCGTGCAGCCGACCAACCTACCTGGGGGGGGGACTCGGCCTTTATCCTCGGGGTCACTAACGGCGGTTCATTTAGCCAGCCCGAACGGCCTTGAGCGGTCGCTATTACAGTCCCAAAGTTCATCGGCTCGGCCAGTCAAACCCCTCTCGCCGATGGTGGCGGATCTGCTGGTCGTTTTCGTAGATCAGGTCCAGCAGGCTGCGCTTCATCAGGTCGAGATAGAGTGCCTTGGTAATGTTCTGTCCCCCGCTATCGTGGACCAAACATCGAGCTGACCAGTCACGAACTGCGCCGCGACCCCTGGACTGGTCCCGTCGGCCCAGATCACGTCGACCCGACGTGCCAGGACACAAAGCCCTGCGGCCGATGGAACTCACCGGACCCACATCCACCGGGTCAGCCCGCCACCGCATTCTAACGACCCCCGACCTGTCGAGCCAGGCTTTGCAGAATGCTCGGTCCCGGGGCAAGGGCCCGTGGTCGTCTCCGGCTCCCCGTAGCGCCAGTTTCCGCACACACGAGTCATGCCGGCAGCAGGCCGCCGACCAAATCACCGATCTGCTATACTGCCACCATGAACCCGGCCGATCAGAAGCTCGCTCAGCTACTGCTGGCACAGGGCTTGGTCAGCGAGGAGGACCTCGCCTCCTGCTGGGAGAGCCAGCGCGCTGCGGAACAAGCCGGTCAGCCCCCGGCACCTCTGGCGCAGGAGCTGCTCCGTCTCAGACTTCTCCCGGCCTGGCAGCTGGGCCAGCTGCTCCTCGAGCAGCAAACCAACAGCGACGCCACACGCCAGCAACCTTCCGGTGAGCCAGAGCAAGCAACACTCGATCTGCCGAATCAAGCCGCACCCCTGCTGCCGAATCAAGCCGCACCCGAGCTGCCGTCCACCATCGGGCGCTATCCGGTGTCTGGCTTGCTGGGAATCGGCGGGATGAGCGACGTGCTGTCCGTCCGCGACCAGCAGGTCGGACGACAGATCGCGGTCAAGGTCATCCGAGGCTCAGCCTCCTACGATCTACGGGCCCGGTTCATCCAGGAAGCGCAAATCACCGGGAACCTCGAGCACCCCAACATCGTGCCGCTCTACGAGCTGGGGATGACCTCCGATGACCAGGTCTACTACACGATGAAGCGCATCCAGGGGCACGACCTGAAGCAGGCGCTGACCGACCACCCGCTGTTCGAGCTGCTGCAGATTCTGCTCAAGGTCTGCGATGCCCTCTCCTTCGCTCACAGTCAGGGGGTGATCCACCGCGACCTCAAGCCGGCCAACATCATGGTCGGCCGCTTCGGCGAGGTGCAGGTGATGGACTGGGGACTGGCCAAGGTGGTGGGCGAGCCCGACCTCGCGGCCTGCCTACCAGCCCGGGAGCAGGACTCGGGCCGCGGGTCGGCCGAGGACTCGTCGATTCGTGAGGTCCTGTCCCCTGATGGCCCGAAGACCTTGACCGGCACGATTCTGGGAACATGCTGCTACATGGCACCCGAGCAGGCCCGCGGAGATATCAGCCGGCTGGATCGCCGGACCGACGTCTATGCACTCGGCGCGATGCTCTACGAGATACTCGCCGGCTGCCCCCCCTATCTGGCCAAGACCGCCGACGAGGCGATCAAGCTGATGCTTGCTGGGCAGCTCATCCCCCCAAGCCAACTAAACCGTGGACGGCAGGTCCCGCATGAACTGGAAGCGGTGACGCTCAAGGCCATGGCCCTGCGCCCCGCCGACCGGTACGACAGCGTGGGCGCGTTGCAGCGGGACATCGAGGCCTACCTCATGGGCCGCCAGGTCGGCGCGGCCCGCTATCGATTCCGTGAGTTGTTGTGGATGTCGCTCCGACGCCACCAGCTAGCGGCAGCCGTCCTGGGCTCGATCCTGGTCGTGGCACTGATCGCGCTGGGCTACAACATGCGCCAGCAGCAGCTAAAGGTGGCCAAGGCCCGCGGTGAGGTGGAAGGCCATCAGCTGGCGACACTTCTCTCGGCGGTCGACCGCGCACTCGAAGGCATACCCGCAGATCCGCTGAAACGCCGCCAACCAAACATGTCGGAGAGGCAGCGCCAGGCCCAGCTGATCGGCCGCCTGCTCCGACTGGCCGAGTCACAAGCCCAGCTGTCTCAGCTCTCCCCCACCCCAACCACTCGCCGCGCACATTTCCGGACACTGCTCCGCCTGGGTCGGCTGGCCGAGGTGGGCGGCGACTTCGCGCTGGCCGAATCGGCCCTGCGTCATGCCGCCGGGCTGGGCCTCGACGCCGGCACCGTCACGTCTCACCTCGAGCGCCTCGGAAAAGCCCGCAAGGCCCAGCATGTCCGCACCCGTAACGCCATCGACGCCCTTCTTGCCAGCGCCCGCGGTGGAAAGCTGGCGACCGAGGACGCTTTTCGCGGCGCGCTGATGCGCCTGTCGAGCTACCGTGAGCGCCAGACCGTCGAGACACTGCTGTCGGAGTTGGCGCGGCTGACCGACAACCTGCGTCAGGCAACGCAGCAAGCCCTGCTGGCCACTTGCCGCGAAGATGTGCGCAGGCCGGATCTGCAGCGGGCGCTCGAGGCCTGGCAGTCTCCCCCGACCTCGTCCAACAAGCCCCGAGCCACCAACCAGCAGCTGCGGATCGTCCAGACGGCCCTGAAACGTCTGGTTGACAAGGCCCACCGGCAGGACCCACAGGCTACCAAGCCAAGCTGGCGCCTTCTGCTGGCGCATGCCCAGAAAGATGCCTTGCAACACGACGGCCGCGAAGATCAGGTGCTGGAGCTCATCTGCGGCGCGCTGGGTTACCTGGGCGAACCCGAGGGAGCGATCCAGGGCCTGACCCGGTACCTCTACACCGAGTGGGACGAGCTACGCGCCCTCAACGCCGGCCTGGCACTCGCCCGCCTCAGCCCGGAGGCTCCCGAAGCCAAGCGCGTCCTGATGCGCCTGGTCGACATGGGACAAGAGGGTCCAGATCCTCGCTGGACGATCAACAGCATGTGGTGGCGCCGTATCCAGCGAGAGCTCCTCAAAAGGCCTGCGTGGCCAGCTCGG
>CAZANL010000303.1:0-2718 GCA_964486115.1 uncultured Planctomycetota bacterium | reverse complement strand
AGCGACGCGACTCAGCAGCCAAGCACGGCCCGAGCATTTTACAATCGCGGCCTGCAGCGCGATTCTCTCGGAGACCGGACAGGAGCCATCGCAGACTTCACCCGGGCGATCGAGCTGGAGCCGAACTATGCGCCTTCCTACGTGAACCGCGGCTGCTCCCGCAACGCAGCCGGGGATCGTCGGGGGGCCAGGGCCGACTACGATCAGGCGATCAAGCTCGCACCCAACCTGGCCGAAGCCTACGCCAACCGCGGCATGCTCCGCAAGAGTGATGGCGATCTGACCGGAGCGCTCAGCGATCTGTCTCGAGCAATCAAGATCAACCCGAGAAACGCTCCGTTCCACAGTAACCAGGGCCAGTTGCACCGCGCCATGGGACGGCTGACAGAAGCGATTGCGGACTTTGACCGGGCACTCGAGCTCGACCCCAAATTCGCACCGACCTACGTCAACCGAGGGTTGGCCCACCAGGCTACCGGCGACCTGAAACGGGCGACCCGTGATTTCACCCAGGCGATCAAGATCGATCCCAGCCTCGCCATCGCGTACAACGCACGGGGCAATGCTCGCCGGAGGAGCGGGGACCTCGTCGCCGCGATGGCCGATCTCGAACAGGCGATCAAGCTCGACCGCGGGTACGCCGAGGCCCACCTCAACCGCGGCGTCGTCAGGCAAATGACCCATGATCTGCCCGGGGCCATCGCGGACTACGACCGCGCGATCACCATCGCCCCCAGCATAGCCCTGGCCTTCAAGTTACGCGGCAATGCCCGGCGCTCCGCGGGCGACCTGAAAAGAGCAGTGGCCGACCTCAACCAGGCCATCAGACTGGACCCCGAGCTCGCTACCGCCTACAACGACCGCGGCAGCCTGCACATGTCCCAGAGCAAGTTCTCCGCCGCGAAAGCCGACTTCAGCAAGGCCATCGAACTGAACCCCAAACTCTGGCAAGCCTGGGCCAACAGAGGTGCGCTGCTGTGCCGGACCAACAGGCGCGCGGAAGGGCTTCGTTCGCTGCGACAGGCACTGTCGCTGGCACCCGGGCAGTTCCGACCCAGGATCGCGGCCGACATCAAGCGAATCCAGTCCCAACGTTGAGCCGTGCGGGTCAGTCGATGACCAGCGTCACCACCGAGCGGGCGGGCAGGCTGATCGGCCGGGCCGCGTCGACGGCATATCCCCGCAGACGATCTCGCCTGTCGGGAGATGTGACGAACGCCCGCACACCGCTCCGCCCTTGCGGCAACGCCAGGCGAAGTCGCTCCGGCCGATCGCGCATGTTGACCAGCACGACCACGACCCGCTTGCTCGACGGCTCCGCATAGGCCGAGGCGAGCAGCCCGTTGATACCGTGGTTGGCGCCCTCCAGGCCGATCCGCCGCATCCCGGGCCGGATGAAGCGGCTGAAGTTGCCCAGCACCCACAGCGTGCGGGATTCGATGATATTCTGAGCGTCTCCCGGCTTGCGATAGTCGGTGTAAATCAGTCCGTCCTTGTACTTCTCCGGCGAGAGCGCGGTCCACCAGTGCCAGGCCGATGCGTTGGCCACCGACAAGTCGTAGTGGATGATTCGGGCGACCCAGAGTGCGCAGGTCATCCCCAGATCCCGCACCCATCCCTGCTCGCCGCGCGGTCCGCGCATCACGCAGTATTCGGTCTGCCAGTAGCGCCAGCCGGGCAAGCGATCCAGCGCGGCACGCAGACGCCGCCGTTCCCAGACCAGTGTGCGATAGGCATTGGCCCAGTAGGAGTGACCGGCGACAAGCCGGCCCGTGCCATTGGCGAAGGGATCCTGCCGGCCGAAAACACTCAGATAGTTGCCGAAAGGAGTGCCGTAGACCCGGGACGCCTTGGCACTCAGCGTCGTCAGATCACCGGGTGTGCCGCTCTCGAAGGGCAGGATCTCCACCGGCACCTTGCGGCGTGCCAGCTCGCCGGCGAGCGCAGCATAGATCCTGGTCAGATCGGCATTCGACGCCCGATTCCCCTCCTGGCCGGCGCTGTTCCAGTCCCACTGCGGCTCGTTGACCGGCGAAATGTGGCCGAACGGGATACCCGCACTGCGGAAGTGCTGCACCACGTCGACCAGAAACCGAGCATACGCCGCTTCGAAGCCGGGCTTGAGATTCGTGCTACCCACTGCGCGGGTGCAGAAGGTCAAGCCGTTGCGGGTCATCCGGCTCGGCGGGCTCAGGGCAAAGGCGGTGAACCGCCGCAGCCCGTGGCGCACGGCTGATTTGAGAAACCAGCGCTGACCGGCCTGCCGGGTCCAATCATAGACCCCCGGAGAGGTCTCGAAGCACTCGCTGCTGCGCCATGGATGGGTGATCTTGGGGTTCTTCCCGGCGCCGATATTGAATCGCCAGATCGACAATCCGATACCCGCATCGGTCGAGAAGAGCAGGCGGGCTACCCGCTCCTTTCTGGGCTCGCTCCAGTCGGCAATCTTGTGCATGCTCCAGCAGTCGGAGGCGCCAAACCCGTCAATCGACTGAAACACCTGGCCCGGACGAATCGAAATCCGGTGCAGGAACGGAGCGGTCCGCGGACGACCGCCGCCTCCCAGCTCGATCCTGGCCTCGGCCCAGTCGGCGTGGTCTGCATCCTCGCCGTTCTCGCCATCCCCCACGACCAGGTCTAGCTGCCGAACCCCCGCCAGACCGACTCTCACTCGCTTGGCCTGGGCCCTCCCGCGCATCACACCGCTGCTCCAGAGCA
>CAZANL010000302.1:0-6055 GCA_964486115.1 uncultured Planctomycetota bacterium | reverse complement strand
CCGGGTCATGCTACTGTACCCGACCCGCCGCCCCTGGAGCGAGAGCAGCGCGGCGCGGCACTTCGGCAATCTCGCGAACTTGGCCAGTTGGAGCACCCTGCGCACATAAATCTGGGTTTCAGAATTTGGGTCCTTGGCGGCCACCAGCAAGAACGGCTCGGTGCTGATGTCCGTCGCGTTCTGCCGCTGTCCGCTGTAATAGGCCAGCACCAGCTGGCGGCGGAGCCTGTCGCTCAGGGAAGGAAAGATCTTCGCCAGTGCTTCGGCGTTCTGGCGCCCCCGAATATGCTGAATCATCTTGCCCGCCGCGTAGATCTGCTTGTCCGAACAACTCTCGAGTGCACTTTTCAGCAGCGACGGCACGCTTTTCGACTCATCATCCATGGCGAGCAATACACCCACCAGGCGCGCCCGCGTCGACCAGTCCAGCCGAATCATCGACTTATCCTGCATCGACAGCACAACCTTGAGCGCCTCCGGATGCCGGGCCGCCTCGGGACGCAGCAACAGGCGCAACCCCACGTCCCGCGTCCCCGGGTTGCCCACTGCAAGCATGGCCACCCCCACCCCGTCGGCATACGGCCTGGAGGACAGCATGCTCAACAGGTTCTTCTGCCCCCCCGCTGACAACCCGGGGTAGACCGCCTTCATTTCCTTGTCCCCGGCCAGCTGCACGAACTTTTGGAACACCGCCGGAGCGACAGGCCGTCCTGCGTTCCCCTGGATCCAGGTCGTCAGCTCCGGCAGCCACTCCATCGTGGCGTAGCGGCAGATGAAATCAGTGGTGGCCCGATCAGGTTTTTTGCCTTCGAGTTGAGCAAACAGGTAGATCCTGACCTCATCCAGTCCCAGCTTCGCGCCTTCCTCCAGTGCCTTCATGCGAGAGGTCTCGTGGTAGACCTCTCGAAACACACCCTGGAGCTTCATGTCCAGCATCCGCTTGATCAGCGCTTCGGGAACGGGTGCTGGGGGTAGCTTCCGCAACATCCTGCGGACCGTGGAGACGCGGGTGCGAATGATCTGCGCTGGGGGCTCACGGATCTGATAATGAACCGGCAGCGTAACAGTGTGCAGCGTCCGCCCCCCCCACCGGTGGTCGAGTTGAGTGCGCCTGCTCAGCACAGCGTGGGGCTGCTGGCCCACTGGCGTGTAGGACAACTCCCAGACACCGTAATGACCGATTCCGGCCGGATCGGCGATGTAGGTCCTGCCCGGCCGAACGTCTAAACGCTTCTCCCAGCGTTTCCGACCCTTTCCCTCGACGCTCACCCTGTGAGCCCCCGCCCGAACGTCCATTCGCAAGATGTCCCACGGCGCGATCTCCTTGGCCGCACCGCCGTCCAGCTGGGCCACGATCAGTTGCTCGGAGTTGTTGTCGACATAGATGTAGCTCGCCTCGGGGTCGAAGGGACGACGGCTCGAACGATCGGCTCGCACCCGATCGCGCCACGACGATCGACCCCGCTGCTGCATCAGATAAGACACCACGATGACCCCGATCAGCACGCTCGCGACGCTAACGCCAATCGCCAGGCGCACCGCAGACGGTGTGCGCCACGCCGCCCCTTCCGACCTCTCGCCGATCGGAAGATGTGGTTTGGCGCGGACATCCAGGAAAGACTCGGATCCGGACCCCGGCCCAGCCGGTGCACCCATCTCGGACGGCGGCAGGGGTAGGTCCATCAGGCGACCACAGGCAGCACAGGTCGCCTGCTGGCCGGCCAGTTCCTCCGGGACATCGAACTGCGACCCGCAGCCGTTGCACTCGTGTGGGAATGACATGCTCAGGCTATTCTAGGAGCAAGTGGGGGCCAGTCGCCAGTCTCTGTTGGCGAGGTGAGTCGAGCACCACGAACCTGACCGGTCCATGCCCCGATGGCTCGACTGCGATGGGCGATCTGAGCGCACGGCCCCGAACCCAACGCAGAAAACCCGCCCTAGCTGGTGCAGTGCAGGTGGCCGCCCCGGGTTTCCGGAGGCTCCGGGCCGTTCCAGTCCGCCTGGGTTTCGACGTGATGCAGCCGATAACCACGATCTAGCAAGGCCGACATCAGGCTCTGGCTGGCCCGACCGTGGAGTTCGATGAACAGTTCCGGCCTGTGAGCTTCGAGAATGCCTGCCATGCCAGCCAGCACGTCGTCCTCCAATCCCTCGACGTCTATCTTGACGAACTGTGGAACGGGCACCCGCGCCTCGTGCAGCAGCCCATCCAGCGTCGCCACCTCCACTGACAGCCGCTCCCCGTCCGCAGACGGCGCCAGGCTCCCTCGAGAAGGGTAGATCGGGTCCAGCGCCAGCTGGCCCGCGCCCGGCTCGGCACCGACCCCCAGCTTGAGCAAGCAGACGTTGTCGAAGCCGTTGAGCTCCACGTTGCTGCGTAGCTCCTCGTAGTTCGCTGGATTCGGCTCGAAGCTGACGACCCGGCCTCCGGGACCGGCCGCCCGTGCAAAGAACAATGTCATGATGCCAATGTAGGCGCCCACGTCGAAGACCGTCTTCCCACCCAGATCGAGCGCTTGGATGTAGTCCTCTTCAGCCGTGCTGCCCAGCTTCGGCTTGAAACCCTGCCCGAAACGACGCTTCAGGCCACGCGCGGGGCCTTGGCGGATCGTCAGCGTCCGGTTCTTGAGAATCCGGCTGAGCAGTTTCATCACGCGGGCCAGCAGACGGGACATCGGCGGCAAGATACCCCGCACCGGGTGAATTGCAATAAACCCAGGGTATAATGCCACCCATGACACGCATCACCATCGAACAGGAAGACCTGACCCGCGCGGACGTGGACGCGATCGTCAATGCGGCCAATGAGAGGATGCTCGGCGGCGGCGGCGTCGACGGAGCGATCCACCGGGCGGCGGGGCCCGAGCTACTCGAAGCCTGCCGACAAGTGCCCCCTGTCGGCGACGTACGGTGCCCCACCGGCCAAGCCCGCATCACGCCGGGTTTCAACCTGAAGGCGGGGTACGTGATCCACACCGTGGGACCAGTCTACAGCCACTCTGACGACCCGGCGGCGCAGCTTGCCAGCGCCTTCCGCAACAGCTTGCAGCTGGCCGTCGAGAACGGGCTGAAGACCATCGCGTTCCCCGCCATCTCATGCGGTGTCTACGGCTATCCGCTGGACGAGGCGGCCGGGATAGCGGTCACGGTGGCTCGAGAGCAGGACTGGCCTCTCGAAGAAATCCGCTTTGTCCTCTTCGGCGATGGCCCATACCGGGCCTGGGAGTCGGCGGTCGCGCGCCAGCCCACACGATGAAGCGGGTAGTGCTGGCCTACTCCGGAGGCCTCGACACGTCGGTCATCCTTAAGTGGATCAAGGACACATACGGGGCGGAGGTGATCTGCTACACGGCCGATGTCGGTCAGGGCGAGGAGGTCGAGGAGGCCCGTCAGAAGGCGCTGAATACCGGTGCGTGTGAGGCGATCTGCGAGAATCTGCAAGCCGAGTTCGTCACCGAATACGTCTTCCCCGCGCTGCGAGCCAATGCGGTCTACGAGTGGTACTACCTGCTCGGAACGTCGCTGGCTCGGCCGGTGATCACCAAGGGAATGATCCGTGCCGCCAAACAGCACGGCGCCGATGCGATCGCTCATGGTGCCACCGGCAAGGGCAACGACCAGGTGCGTTTCGAGCTGTCGGCCTACGCCCTGTGCCCGGACATCAAGGTGATCGCACCCTGGCGCGAGTGGGACCTCAAGGGGCGAGCCGACTGCATTGCCTATGCCGAGCGGCACGGCATCCCGGTGCCGGTCTCTCCGGACAAGCCCTACTCGATGGACGCCAACCTGCTACACATCTCTTACGAAGGCGGGGTGCTCGAGGACCCCTGGGTCTGTGCGCCTGCCGACATGTTCCGCATGACCGTCGACCCACAGGCCGCCCCCGACGAACCAGAGACGATCACCGTCGGGTTCGAGCAGGGCAACCCGGTCTCGGTCAACGGTGAGCCGCTCGAGCCGGTGGCGCTGCTGACCCGCCTCAACGACCTGGGAGGTCGGCACGGGGTGGGCCGGATCGACATCGTCGAGAACCGGTTCGTCGGGATGAAGAGCCGAGGCGTATACGAGACGCCCGGCGGGACGATCCTGCATCACGCACACAAGGCAGTCGAGTCGATCACCCTCGACCGCGAGGTGGCCCACCTGCGGGACGAACTGGTCCCGCGCTACGCCGAGATGGTCTACAACGGTTTCTGGTTCTCGCCCGAGCGGGAAGCCTTGCAGGCCTTCATGGACAACGTTCAGTCGCGGGTCAGCGGTCAGGCGCGGCTCAAGCTATACAAGGGAAGCGTGACGGTCGAGGGACGGCGATCCGACAAATACGCGCTCTACGACCAGGCAACGGTCACGTTCGAAGAAGACGACGTGTACGAGCAGTCCGATGCCAGCGGCTTCATCCGGCTGAACGCCCTGAGACTACGAACGCTGGCCGAGCAGCGCCTGGGAGAAGGCGAATAGAACTCGCGGGCAAGACCTGGAGCATCCGATGACACGTATCACGCTGGCCTTGTTGTTTGTCTGCTGCGCAGCCCAGGCTGACGAGCGTGCACTCAAATCGGTCACCATCCTCGCCGGGGAGAAAAGCTTCTCGCTGGAGAAAGCACTCGTCTCGAAGGACCGACTCTGGGTCCCCGCCGGCGTCCTACCGCGTATCAACGGGTACACCTACAAGCCAGAGGGCCTGTGCCGCAAGGAGATCTGCATCCCACTGCCCCAGGCGGGTAGCTGGCTGGTCAAGCACGAGGGGTTACCCTACGTCGATGTGCTCAAGATCGCCGATAAGCTGGGACAGGCAGTCGCTGGGGCACCCGCCCAGAACGTGTGGAGCTTCTCTGCCGTCCCCGATCAGATGACGCTGGCCCGGGGCCAGGCACCGGACTTCGAGCTGCCGGACCGCAACGGCAAGATGGTCAAGCTCTCCGATCATCGGGGCAAGAAGATCCTGCTGCTGACCTGGGCCTCCTGGTGAGGCTGCTCCCTCGATCTGTCCGGGTGGCAGGCGATCTACCAGGAGCTGAAACAGAAGAACTTCATCATCATTGCGGCAGCGCAGGACAGCGGCGGCGCCAAGGCCGCCGCCAAGTTCTACGACCGAGCCAAGGCGACCTACGTCACGCTGATCGACGTCAACCATACGGTCAGTTCGCTGTACCAGCTGGTCAACGTCCCGAGCGGGGTCTGGATCGATGAAAAAGGACAGATCGTCCGCCCCGGAGAGGTGGCCTACTCCAAGGCTTTCAACTTAATGGGGCGCAAGCTGGGCGACGACCGATACGCCAGAGGGCTACGGGACTGGGTATCCGAGGGAGCGAGGAGCGCCTACGTGATGTCCCCCAAGCGATTGGCCAAGCGGCTGGCTGTGCGCAAGCCAGAGTTGCTACGCGCCGATGCGCAGTTCAAGCTGGGCGCCCACTTCCATGCGGCGGGCAAGCGGGCGCTGGCCCGCCAACACTGGCGAACCGCCCAGAAATTGAACCCCGACTCGTGGAACTATCACCGACAGGACTGGAGCTTCAGCCGAACGGACCGCATCTTCAAGTTCATGCGGAAGGTCGCCGGCCTGGGCAAGAAACCCTACTACGAGCCCCTCGAGCTGCCTGAAGAGAAGTCGGACTAGATGCCGCTGCAACCCGAAGGGTCGATCGACCTGGGCCGTTCGCCAGGTGCTTGCGAGACCACCTCCGGCGGCTTGCTCGGCTTGCTGAGGATGAACCAGGCGCCGTAGCCCATCAGCAATCCGCTACCCGCCACCACGTACCAAGACGTAGCCGAGAACAGAGCGAGGCAGGCGAGGCTGGCGGACATCGTCAACAACGCGGTCAGCTTGGCCATTGGCGGTATGACACGGTTCTCTCGCCACCGCTGGAGCGCGGGTCCGAACAGCCTGTGGTTGTACAGCCAGTCGTGCAGCCGCTTTGAACTGCCAGCAAAGC
Source organism: uncultured Planctomycetota bacterium (assembly GCA_964486115.1). Classification (GTDB taxonomy): domain Bacteria; phylum Planctomycetota; class JACQVV01; order JACQVV01; family CAZANL01; genus CAZANL01. The sequence continues at coordinate 122 of CAZANL010000302.1, read as the reverse complement.
ACCACAGCGCGAGAATAATGAACGGCGTGGTCGGCAGCACCGGCAGCAACACACCCACACTCCCCAGGCCGAAGAAAAACAGCCCCGCGATTTCCTCTACCGTGCCATTGAGCAGGAGCGTA
>CAZANL010000301.1:0-6069 GCA_964486115.1 uncultured Planctomycetota bacterium | reverse complement strand
AAACCATCGAGGTGGCCTGGTCGGAGGGTTCAAGAACATCATCGGCTACAAGGAAGGCAGCGACCCCAAACTGAAAGAGGAGCTGGTCGTGGTGGGAGGCCACTACGACCACGTCGGCATGGGGAGCTTCGGCAGTCTCGGCGGCCGTGGGCAGATCCACAATGGCGCCGACGACAACGCCTCGGGCACGGCAGGCTTTCTGGAGATCGCCGAGGCGCTACAGCACGTCCAGCTCAAGCGCAGTGTGCTCGTAATCGCCTTCGACGCCGAGGAGCGCGGCCTGATCGGATCGAAATACTACTGCGGCAACCCGGTCTTGCCGATGAAGCAGACCATTGCGATGTTCAACATGGACATGATCAGCCGCAACGGCTTCAACCAGATCTTCATCGGCGCGGCCAAGCGCAATCCGACGATCTACAAGATCCTCACCGACATCAACGCTAACTACCGCATCACGCTGCGCTTCGACGGCATGGACAAGTACACCAACCGCAGCGACCAGTACCACTTCCTGGAGAACGGAGTCCCGGGGATCTTCTTCTTCGGCGGAATCCACAAGGACTACCACACCGCCGGCGATGATCGAGAAAAGTGCAACTACAGCAAAGCCCGGACGATCAGCCAGCTCGTCTTCTTCGTGATGTACAAGGTCGCCAACCTGGCCAATCGCCCCTAGCAGTCCCACCGCAAGCCGCGTAGATGGCTCGCGCGTCACCAGTGCGCTGTCTCCAGTCTCCGGCTAGCGATAAACGAGCTTCAACACCCAGGCCTCCCAGCGCTTCTGGAACCCGGCCATCTCCTTCTCGCCGAGCACCTTCTGCAAGGTCTTGTAACCCGTCGGGTCCTTGGCGCGGTTGGCGCTGAACTGCCTGTAATAGCTGACCAGCAGCCCCTTGTGCTGCAGGTAGTAACACAGGTAGCGGGCCTGGCTGTAGTTGGTGCCCGGGTCCCTGTTGTAGAACTCGTTCTCCGTGGTGGCTGTAAGCGCCTTGAAAGTCGGCACACCCTTCGCACGGATCGCCTTCTGCAGACCGGCCAGCCGCCAGTTGGTGAAGCCATGGATGCGCCCGTTTCGCTCGCCACACTGTTCGTACAACGAGGCCAGACCTTCGTTGAACCAGGCCGGGCAACCAGGGAAGTTCGACTCGATGAACGGGTGGACGATCTCATGGACCAGCGTGCCCCCCCCCCGTGCTGATGTTCATCACCAGCGCACGGTGGGTCGCCGAATAATACCCGAAGGGCGTCCCCGGCGTGTCGTTGAACAGCTTCTTGACGTTGCTCAGGTAGCTGCGACGGTCCTTGAACAGCCAGATGTCGATGATCTGCTTGGGATCCTTCTTGAAATAGGCCGACTTGAGCCGGGTCACGGCCCAGCGGACGGTCGACAGCGCCCGGCGCTTCACCACACCGGCCGCCTCATCCCCCACCACCACAAACGGTGGCTCGAGCAAGATGGTGAAACCCGGCCCCGGCAGCTTCTTCTTCAGCGCGATCACATGGTGAGCGTACTGCGCCTGGGTGAAGCGCCCCTTGCGGGCCCGCGCCGGCACCTCGAGCTTACGCTTCGAAGCCAACCGCAGACGGATCAGGGTCCACTCTCGCTGGGCATACTTCAGCGGCCACAGGTCGAGGAAGCGCGCCCGGGACATGCGTCGGTAGCCGGCACTGGCCCGGGCCGGCTCGTGATAGATCACCTCGTCCTTCCGGCTGTCGTATCCCAGGATCAACCTGAAGTGCTCGGTCGTCTTTGGCCGGTCGTCGTAGCGCATGCAGACGATCGAGGGCACCCCTCGGGTCAAGTCCCCGTGCAGACGGCTCCATGCGGATTCGAGCTGGGCCCCTGACGTGCCCACATCGACCTTGCTCCAGACGTCTCCGACAGAGAAACCGATTTTTTTCAGCGCTCTGACCAATTCGTTGGTGTGGCAGCCTCGGCCCGCTAGCGGATCCAGACCGGACTGCTCGTAGACCATGTCCTGATCGATCTGGTAGCCCAGCTTGCGCAGATACATCTCGGCGCAGGCCTCTCCACAGAAATCCGGCTTCTGCTTGACGTGAGGTACTCCCTCGATCAAGACGTCGGCGTAAGGAGATGCGCCGCGCATCGGACGCTGCTGTGAATTGACGGGCATGCAGAAGATCTGGCACCAGACCAGGACGGTTAACAGCACAATTCGCATGGGTGAGCTCCTCTTGTTTACGACCCTTCTGATCCTACGATATCCCCGTAATCAGTGTTGTAACGAGCTTGAAACAACCCTATCCTGCCCCTCATGGGCTTCGGCTTTCTGGAACCGGACCAAGCCCGCGAGCTAATCGCCCAAGGACAGGCCGGCGTCGTCGTCGTCGGCGACCCAGGCTCTTTCGAGGCCGGCCACATCGGCGGCGCGATCTCGCTCGGCGAGCATAACGTGGGGGCCTTCGTCAGCGAGTCGGACAAGGACATCCCGCTGATCGTTTGCTGCTACCACGGCATCAGCAGTCAGGGAGCCGCGGCTTACTTCGCCGAGCAAGGATTTCGCGAAGTCTACAGCCTCAATGGCGGTTATGACGCGTGGGCCTGCAGCGAGCAACGCTGAGGGAGCGCGTGCGTCGCAAGGCTCAGCCGTCCCGCAGTCAGTCCGACGGGCTCGATAGATCCCGCAACTTCTGGTACAGCGTGGAGCGGTCGATCCCGAGCATCCGAGCCGCCTTGCTCTTGTTCCCCTGAGCGATCTGCAGAATCCGCCGAATGTGGGCCTGCTCCAGTTCACGCAGCGACGGCACCGACTCGTCTTCCTCCACTGCGGAATCGAGAAAATCGAGCGAGTCGACGCCCAGTTCGGCACCGCTGGTCATCACCATCGCGCGCTCGAGGCAGTTGCGCAGTTCCCGCACGTTGCCCGGCCAGGAATGCCGCTCTAGCCGGAGCAGCGCATCAGCCGCGATCCCGACAACCCGTTTGCCCATTTCCTCGGCCAGCCGGCCAAGGAAATGCTCGACCAGCAGGGCAATATCACCGGGGCGCTCCCGCAGCGGAGGGAGGTGAATCTCGAGAACTCGCAGCCGGTACAACAGATCCTCGCGAAAGGCGCCCCGCTTGACCGCCTCCGGCAGATCCCGGTTGGTCGCCGTGATCACACGTGCATTGCTGGTGCGGTTCTCGGTGTCCCCCACCCGCAGGAATGAGCCATCCTCGAGGACGCGCAGCAGCTTGGCCTGCACCCGGATATCCAGCTCTCCGATCTCGTCCAAGAAGAAGGTGCCATCCCGGGCCAGCTCGAACTTACCCTGCTTGTCCCGAATCGCTCCAGTGAAGGCCCCCCGCTGATGGCCGAACAGATCGCTCTCGACCAGCTCGAGCGGAAGGTTGGCCGCGTTCAAGGTCAGAAAGACCCCCTCGCTGCGAGGCGAGCGCTGGTGGATCGCGCGAGCCACCAGTTCCTTGCCGGTACCACTCTCCCCGGTGATCAACACCGTCGCGTTGCTAGCTGCGACCCGTTCGATCATACCGTAGACCTGCTTCATCTTGCGGCTCTGGCCAATCATGTCGAAACGCGACTGAATGCCCCGTCGAAGGGTCGTCTTCTCCATCTCCAGCTCATTCAATAACCGAACCTTCTGCACCGTCCCACCGATTAGATTTCCCAGCACGCCCATCAACAGCAAGAACTGCTGGTCCACGGGGGAGCCGCTCGGAGGGATCCTCAGACAGACCAGCCCAGCCACCCGTCCCTCGATCCAGATCGGTGCTCCTGCGGTTCTGGCACCGCGCTTGTCACCCATCACACTGATCTCTTTGCGATTGATCACCGAATCGATCAGCTGCGACTTCATCGCAAACGAACCACCGGGATCGTGGGTCACATGGCTGGTCAATTCACGGCTCTGTGGATCGACCAAGGCGAGCGCCCCATCACTGGCGAGGGTCCACTCGACCAAACTGTTCAAGACCTGCTCGAAGAACTGCTCCAGATGCCGAGCTGACTGGGACAGGTTAGCGATTCGGTTGACAGCGCCGACCAGCCCCCCCCCAGGGCGAGTCCACTTCCGGTTTCGACCATCTGGCCGGAGGCAGATCTGGCTGAAGGGAGATCACCTCCAGCGGGTGTGTCAGCGGGTCGAGTGTTTCGGTATCGTCCTCTCCGTCCTCTAACGAGATCCGGCCGCGGGAAATGTCCTCCTCCTCGAGGTACAGCAGGGTCGTGGCGCCCAGAATGACCCGGTCACCCGGCATCATTTGCCTCTCTTCGACCGGCATACCATTGACCGAGGTCCCGTTCTTGCTGCCTAGATCGATCAGCCAGGTCTCTTCGTCGCGCAACTCGACGAGGCAGTGCTCCCGCGAACACCAACCGTGGTCGATACGAATCACGCAGCGCTTCCCACGACCGATCGACACGGGACGTCCGCCATCGATCGGGTATCGCTGGCCGCTGCCCGGCCCCTTCTCGATCAGCAAGAATCCCTTTTTGCCCATGCCATCTCTATAATATCACCCACACACAGACAAGGAGAGCCCCATGCGCTACCTCGCTCCTGTTCTTGGCCTGACCACCTGCAGCTTGATAGCAGCGGCACAGCCCGCCCATATCGGCAGGATCGAGTTGGTGTGCGACCGCTGGGGCATTCTCCACGTCTTATCCGAAACCGACCACGGGGCGCTGTTCGGCCTGGGCTACGACTCCGCGGAGTACAGATGGTCTTCCCCTTGCGGGTGATCCAGCGGCGGCTTGCCGTGCTGGTCGGAAACCGGCCAAGCTACGCCGCAAACGGTGTGATGCGGTCCACAGCGCGATCAAGATGCGGCGCGCCGGCGTGCGCAAGGTACAGCTCAGCGTGACCCTGCTCAGCTCTGGGAGAGCAGGTAGATGATCAAGCCGAACAGGCTGATCATGCTGGCGGTCTCGAGCCAGTTGATCTGCGCGTCGTCCTGGACCGATTTCCAGAGGATCAACATCGTCGGAAAGCCAAAGATCACCACTGCAGTGGTTTCCATGTCGATCGACAGGACGCTGCCGTCGCCCAGCAACGGAATCCAGCCCAGCTGAGCAAACAACGCCAGCTGCAACAGGATCAGCGGCTGCACGACGAACGGGACCTGGGTCACGGCTCCCGAGGCGTTGGACAGCGCGATGTTGAACTTCCCCTTCATGTGGGCGGTCAAGATCATCAAATAGACCCCGGCACAGGCGAACACGCTGAGAATGATCGCTCCCACCATCTCCGAGTAACCCCGTGCCTCCAGACCGGCCACGAGCATCCCGGCGAAATCACCGACCGCATGCCCGCCGAGCACCGAAGCGACAACGCCCAATCCGCCAAAGAACAGGATGCGCCTGATCGAGGGGGGCTCCCCCCGCAGTTCTTCGGGCGCCCCCTCCGCCGCATCGGTTGCTCCCGCAAAGCGTTGCACCAGTCTGACGACGGCAACACCCTCGATGAACAGCAAACAAGCCCCGATCGCATACAGGTCGCCGACGCGTAACCCCTCGCTCTTGTCGAAGACCTTGATGGTGATCATCAGCAGGCCGACCGCCAGATAGATCGCTCCGGCCGCGGCATACAGATCGGTACTCAGCTGAGTCAGTGGCTTCGGCAGCTTGGCCGAGCCCCCCTTGTCACGCGGAAGCAAGCCACAGTAGATGCCGAAGACCAGTGCGCCGACATGCAAGGTCAGCGCGACGACGACGAAGGCCACACGCGGTTGCTTGGCCACGACGAAACCGAGCATCACCACCTCGGGTAGATTGGAGGCCAGCCCCGCCATCGTCCCGGCGACGAACTGGTTCCAGCGCAGACGCTCGCCGAGGCCCTCGACGCAGAGGATCATCGACTCGCAGGAGCCGAAGACCACGCTCAGGCCGCCGACGGCCAGCAGTGTCGCGACGAGCCAACCCGGACCGCTGTGTGCCTGCTCCAGACCCATCCCGATGCCGCAGAGAACGACCCCCACGATCAGCACCGCGATCCAGCTCTTGCCGCCTCCACCGCCACCAGCCATGGAGTTCATTATCACTGCCCCCCCAAGATGAGCAAGTGACCCTTTGGAACGGTTCGCCCTCCGGGAAATAGTCGTCAGGA
>CAZANL010000300.1:0-6079 GCA_964486115.1 uncultured Planctomycetota bacterium | reverse complement strand
GCGGCGAGCAGGAAGCGCAGGGTTCGCGAAGGGTTGGGACTCTCCGGAAATAGCGTCTCGGCCAGCTCCTCCAGCGTGACGCGCTGTCCACGCGAGGGGTCGAGCGAGAGCGCCCCGCCCGGCTCGACGTCTCCCAGCAGTCGCCAGCTCCCGTCCATCGTGACGGCGACCGCGCGCAGACTGTTTCTGCGAGACGCGTTGAGAAGATGAGTCGCAAGGCCACTCGGGCGGGTCAGCCGGAGGGGGCCGACGCCGCCATATGGCTCCGTGGTGGCCAGCAGTCGAGACGCGCCTCTTTTCAGCGACAGGGGCACGGTCCAGCTCTGGTCATCAGCTACGAGTGTGCTCGGGCCCCCGCCGAGCAGTCGGGGAGGCTCCCCATCCGGTAGCCGGACGGTTGCGGAGACGGGCCGCAGAGCCGACAGACGGATCCAGCGCTGCAGGGCACCTGCATGTTGGTCGGTGGCCAATTCGAGCAGGCCGATGCTCTGGACACACACGCGGCCAGCCGGCACGTGGTGGGCCACGATGTAGTAACTGCCAGTGGCGGACAGGGCGCAGGTCACGGTCACGGCCCAGAGTCGCGGTCTTTGGGCCAGACTGATGGCCAGCGTGAGGCTGAACAACAAGATGCCAAGCAGTCCCCAGATCAGCCGGTGTGCGAGTCGCGGTATGTTCAATTCGTGTCCCGCCGGAGGGTAGAATCGCCCCGCATCCAGTTCGCCGCCTGGACTGGTCGGTCGCCGATGGCCGTCGAGCAACCGGTGCTCGATCAGCGCCCAGAGCCGTTTGCTACCCTCGCCTGGTAGCTTGGAGTGGAGCAGGTTCTCGCGACAGAGCAGACCTCGGCCGCAGCCATGCATGAACTCGGTGAGCCATTTCTCAAACCAGCTGGAGGTCGGTTCTTCGAGCGGCCAGTCGCGGAGGTTGACGGGTGCGCTGCCGAGTAGCGGCTCGATCCAGGCGAGCCGACCTGCTGGGAGGTTGCTGACGATCAGGCCCCCGCCCAGGGCGAACCAGTCCGCCAGGGCTCGCGCCTGTGCCTTCGAGGGATCGAGCTTGCCGGCGTTGGTCGCCACGATCAGTAGATCGAAGGCTGCCAGACCAGCTGCTCGATCGGGCAGGTTACGGATTTCGACGACGTGTAGGTCGCCCTGATCCAGTGGGTTGGTCAGCTGCTGGAGATACCCCAGTTGCCCTGGCCCGGGCCCCAGGACACCTACCAGTCGGTCGATTGGCCAGATCTTTCTGCCGACTTGGCGCCATTGCTGCGAGGCGATCTGGGTGCCGTTGCGGCGCAGGCTGACCCGCGCCTTCAGCTCGGCGCGTCGCGCGATCGGATAGAACCAGTAGCGCCTCGCTGCGCCCGGCCCGAGTGTGACGCTGCGTCTCAGTGTCGCGCGCCCCCAGTTCAGCTCGAGCGCACCCTCGAAGCCAGCCTGGCCTCCGTGCACTTGAACCACGAGCGGATACTGGATCTCGGGCCGGAAGTAGGCACCGATCAGGCTATCGATCCGTTCGATGCGTGGCTCGGCCATCGCCGTCTGGCTGCCGAGGAGCAACAGCAACAGCGCGAGGTGGGGTCTCATCGGCGCCTCGCTCCGAGCAACCCACCTGCACCCAGTGCGAGCAGGATCAGGGGGGCATTCAGCGACTGCGAAGATTCGGCCCATGCCAGCCGCTCCAGCGGACTGAGCGAGCTCATCAAGCGAACGGTGCCCAGGAGTTCGAGCCCCGCAAAGTCGACGATCGGCGGTAGCAGACAGATTGTCAGCAGGATCACCAGGTAGTGGGCTCCTGCTCGCTCGGTGAATCGCTTCAGCAGGGCCAGCAGGCCGCTGGCCGCAACCCAGCAGGCCAGGATCCATAGGCAGCAGATGAACGCTGTTCGCGCCTCGGCGAAGGCCAGCCGGCTGCCGGTCAGCAGTGGAGGTGCGAAAATGGCCAGTGACAGTGCGCCGGCGGTCAGCCAGTCTCTGGGTGAGTCAGGGCCGACCCAGAGGGGCAGCAGAATCGACCAGCCGAGCGCAGTGAACAACATGACCGAGAGATGCTGTGTCGGCGAGATGATCGGGGCCCAATCAGGGAGCGTCGAGAATGCCAGGCTGGTCGCCAACCCCGCTACCCCGACCGCGGCGGCGCCCACCAGGGCCAGGCGCATCGGACGTTGGGGGGTTGGAATGTCAGTCACCCGCTGCCGCCAGCTGTGCCGCCTTGATGCGCTCCGCCAGGTAGTCTCGTGTCCCGGTCAGGAACAGCAGCAGCGGAGCATAGATCGCCGAGAGCCGATAGGCCAGGCTGCGGCCAGCCTCCAGGTCCGTCGTGCCGCTGAGAGCTACCACGCCGACTGGCAGGGCCAGCAGCGTGACGGCTCCCACGGTACCGGTCAGCCAGGCCAGCCAGCGACTCGTGCTTGAGCCCAGGAGCGAGAGCAAGCCGAGCAGCGCGGCGCCAGCGATCGATCCGGCATAGAGTTCTGGAAGCCACTTGACCAGGCGGTCGGAGGTGAGGCCAAACAACGCCTCGGGATTGCTGCCGAGGGCCACCTGCATCGTGTCCTTCACCAGCAGTTGCCGATGGCAGACCAGAAAGGTGCCGACGAGTGCGCAAAAGGCCAGTCCGGCGAGGCAGCTGGTCGTCCGCGCCCCGCCGTCGTCCGAGGCATGGCAGCGGTTCTGCGCGCTGGCCAGCATCAGCAGCACCAGCGTGATCGCACAGAACCCATATCCGAGAAGTTGAGCCGGCGGAATCATGGCGGGCAACCGCAACGATTGGGCAAGCTGATCCGAATGTGTCGCCAGGTGACCGAAGGTCAGCACCATCATCGCGGCGCCCACCGCTGCGACCATCGCGCCTCGCGCCGAGCGGAGCGGCAATAGCGCGCCGAACAAGGCCAGTGCCGCGCCCAGCGGCATCAGCAGGCGTGCCATCTCGAGCAGGTCGATCATCTTGGCTTGTCGCGCACTGTGAAGAAGGGTATCGAGTGCGGCCCGCTGCCCCTGGATTGGAACGATCAGCCCGAGCAGTACGAGCCCCAGCAGGCCCAGCATAACCCGGGAAAAGACCGTCGCGCTTCGGCTCACGTTGCCTGCGAGTGTCGACATGTCGGGCGGCACCGCTCCCGCATCTCCACCGCCCGGCTGATCTCTGGGCATTTTGAGTATTCGATTGCACTGGGGGCAACGAAAGCGAGCCAGACCCGGCTCGATACTGAGCAATGCGCCACAGTTGCAGCGAACCTTCATCATGATGCGAGCGTCTCTCAGGGGACTTGCCGAACAGAGCTTATGTCTGTTTCTTGATCAGCATAACAGTATCGGTCTTCAGCTCACCGAGAGTCAAATTTTCGTCGGCGAACAGCTGACGATAGTGCAGGATCCGCTGGATGCCTCGATGAAACGCGGCCACGACATCAGGATCGAAGTGCTGGCCCGTCTGCTGGTCGATGATCTGAAGAGCTTTTTCCAGCTCGAAGGCAGGCTTGTAACAGCGCTTGCTGGTCAGCGCGTCGAACACGTCCGCCAGTGCACAGATACGACCCCGGAGTGGGATCTTTTCGCCCGCGATACCCCTCGGATAGCCGGTCCCGTCCCATTTTTCATGATGGGACGCTGCAATCTCGCGTGAGACCTGCAGGATCGGCGCGTTAGAGATCGATAGGATCTGCTCGCCATAGAGCGTGTGCTTCTGCATCTCGGCATACTCTTCATCGGTCAGCTTGCCCGGTTTGAGCAGGATCGAGTCAGGGACGCCGATCTTGCCCACATCGTGCATCGGACTGGCGAACAGCAGCGCCTCGCACTCCTCTGGCGGTAGGCCGAACTCCTCCGCGATCACCATCGCGTAGTGGCTCATTCGGTGGAGATGGGCCGCGGTGTCATGGTCGCGGAACTCCGCCGCGACCGAGAGGGTGACGATCGTGTCCCGATAAGCCTTCTTCAGCTGATCGGTCAGCTTGGCATTGCGCATCGCGACGGCAGCCTGGCTGGCCAGCGAGTGAACCAGATTCTCCCAGCGTTTGTCGAAGGGCACGACGTCCTGGTCCTCTCGGGCATTGATCAGCTGCAGCACTCCCTCCACTTTGCCCTCGGGATCTGTCATCGGCACGAGCAGCATCGAGCGCGTTCGGTAGTCGTTCGCCTGGTCGAAATCCTTGTTGTAGGTGTATGGCAGGTCCGACGGGATCTCGTAGGCATCGGCAATATTGAGCACCTCGCCGGTGATGCCGACATAACCCGAGAGACGGTCCTTCGAGAGCTCGATCACTCGCGAGGAGAGAGCCTGGTCCACCCCGAAATGGCCCTTTCGCTGGAACAAGACCTCGTTCTGCATGATGACGAAATGCAGACCATCTTCCTCGATGAGGTAGAGGCTACCAGCCTCTGCGTTGCAGAACTCCCGCGCTTCCTTGACGATGCGGTTGAGCAGGTCGTCGAGATTGTTCTCGTTGGACAGCGCGATGCCGATGCTGTTGAGCCGTAACAGCAGTTGTTCGACGTTTTCAGGCGTCAATTGAGTGCTCCGCAGATTGCACCATGTACGACAGCATGACGGGCGGACCGGCCAACGGTTTTATTGCCGAACTCAGCCTGGGATGCCCGTCGGGCCGATTCCTCACCCGGTCGGGACCCCTTTGATCGGCGGCTTCACGGTATTTATCGGCCATGGTGTGCATTGCTCGCCTATAGATCTTGCCCGTTGCATGACGCCGGCGAGCCTCGAGACGGCCCAAAACGTCTTGCGCTAGGCCCACGTGAATTATCGGACAGCGCCTTGTTTGGGTCAACCCCAGGCGTTGACTTTCGGGCGGATGCCGTATATGTTGACCAGCCTTTCTAACCGCTGCTTGACCAGGCCAATTTTGCCGTGAGCACAGCCACCCGAAGAAAGCCGGAATGGCTCAAGGTACGCGCACCTGGCGGGCCCAGCTTCGTGCGGATTAGGCAGTTACTACGCCGCAACGGTTTGCACACGGTCTGCGAGGAGGCACGTTGTCCCAACATGGGGGAGTGCTGGGCGGGCGGGACCGCCACCTTCATGTTGATGGGAGACGTCTGTACGCGCGGCTGCCGGTTCTGTGCGGTTACCAGCGGTGATCCCGGTGGGCTGCTGGATCGTGATGAGCCGGCCAAGGTGGCGCGCAGCGTGGCGGACCTGGGTTTGCGCTATGTCGTGCTCACCTCCGTGGACCGAGACGACCTGCCGGACGGTGGAGCGGAGCATTTCGCTGTGACCGTCGAAGAGATCCGAGCGCTCGACGATGCCCCGCTGGTCGAGACGCTGGTTCCGGACTTTCAGGGAAGCGAAGCGGCGATCCGCCGGCTGCTCGATGCGGGGCCGGATGTGTATGCCCAAAACCAGGAGACGGTACGTCGGTTGACCCGCACCGTGCGCGATGTGCGGTCCGACTACGACCTGACGCTCGAGGTGCTGTCGCGGGTCAAGCAGATCTCACCCGCGACCTACACCAAGACCTCGCTGATGCTCGGTCTGGGGGAGCGTCCCGAGGAAATCGATCAGACGATGCGCGATCTACGGACGGTGGATTGCGATGTCCTCACCTTGGGTCAGTACCTGCAGCCGACGGTCCGGCATCATCCGGTGGATCGCTATGTCACCCCGGAGGAGTTCGACCGCTGGGCCGAGCGGGGTCGGGCTCTCGGTTTTCGTTATGTGGCCAGCGGCCCGCTGGTGCGTAGTTCGTATCGCGCAGGCGAGTTTCATCTTCAGCAGATCATCCAGAAAAATGCCTGATACCGACAAGATCAAACGTGCGCTTCTCCTCACCCGCCTGGTCGATGAGGCGGCCTGCGCCTGTCTGGAAGCGGGTGAAATCCCGTTCTACCTCTCGGTAGCCGGGCACGAGGCTGCGGCAGTGGGCGGGGCCGCCGGACTCTCGGCGGCCGACTGGGTCTTTCCCGGGTTCCATCAACTGGGTGTGGCCGTGTGGCGCGGTGTTCCACTCGAGCGGCTGGCCGGACGTGTTCTGGGCACCGCTGTAGATCCAGGCCTGGGGCGAGAGCTCCCCGGCTTCCAGTTCTCGCGCCAGGCTCGTATCGCCCCGGCCACTCCGAATCTC
>CAZANL010000299.1:0-6137 GCA_964486115.1 uncultured Planctomycetota bacterium | reverse complement strand
CGGCTGGACCTGAGTACTCTGATCGGACGGCGATGACTCGACCTCGGGCGCCGGCTCCGATGTCACCTCAGGCGTCAAGACTGGCACCACCCCACTCCCCTTGCCCTCGGACCGGGGCGGGGTGAGAAGGGGCGACACACTCCGCTCCGGAGCAGGCCAGTGCCCGCCGTCGTGAGACGCCGGGGGTTGTGGCTCTGGACTCGCGGGAGGCTCCGCCGTTCCAGCCTGGACCTGCTGCAGCGCTGCCATAGACTGCAGATCAGCCACCTGAAACATTCGCGTACTGCCCACCGCCCATTTCGGCAACGCCTTCCAGAGTAACAAGAAATGATCGCCATACGGCCGGAGCTTCAGTTCCAGCCCCTCCTGTTCGATGAAGCCGAGATATACGGCGTCCGACCGTCCGGAACTCCATACATGCCCATGGTCGGCGCTGCTCAACCGGGGCAGAGAGTCGTGCGCCCAGGACTGATAGTCCCTGCCCTCCCCTTGCATTTGCAGCTGCTCGTACTCGGCCGCATACAGGCAGACGGCAAACACCGACAGTAGCTGGGCGTGTACCTCGCCTTGCTTGGGCGCGTGCGAGAAGAGGTGCTTGCGCACCGCGGCGGGGGTCTCCTCGGGCACTGCGTGAATGACGTCGAAGGCGGAGTGGTCCTGCACCATGCGCTCGCTGGTGAGAATCTGATAATCCTCCAGCACCCCCACATTCTCGCCAGCCCGCTGGAGCGTGTCCGATCCTGTCAGACGTTGGGCGAAGAGGGCTGCCAGGTCGGGCGTATTGGCCAGCAACCCTTCCGCAACCACCGCCCGCAGCAGGGACAGCGCTTCTTCGAGTCGCCCGTGCTCGTACGGTTTGTAGACCAGATCCTGCAGATTCGCCATTTCACTTCATCATACCAAACATCCACCTCATCGAAACACAGAGAGCGAATCCGTGTTGGTCTGAAATGGGTCTCGCAGACTGATTGCCTTGCGTCTTCCAGAGATCTTGATCTTGGTCCAGCTGACAACCGCGGTCAGCTTGCGGCGGACCGCCAGCTTGATGAACTGGCCGCGAACGTGCGCCCGGGTCGTTGGCGGCGGGTCGACCTTCGCCTGATCTATCCGCTCGCTGGCCAGCAGACCCTGCACCAGCCCCTGGCGTTTGAGGACCTGAAAGTACCCATCGTTGGACAGCTCGTGATACTTCAGGTCGATCTTCTTGAGTGCCAGATACAGCGAGAGAACATCCGGCAGCTGCCGCCTGTCGAGAGATTCCAGGTGACGCTCGAGCCGTCTAGACTGGCGGGCAGAAAGCCGGTCGATCAGTTCTTGCACCTGCTGCTCGGCCTGAGCGGGCGCCTCCTCAGGGCCACCCTGCGCCATCAAGATCGCGAGCACTGGCGCCCAGGCCTCCAGTTCACTCCAGCTCATCTTGCCCCAGAGCAGCCGATCCATCATCCGACGCTTGATGATCCAATCCAGCTGCTGATGCAGGGACTCGGGGGACTCGGCCAGGCCATCCAGCACGTGCTCCCAACGTTTCAGGGCGGCCGGGGCCCAGATAGGCATCACGCCCCGCCGAGCATAATGCTCCCGGACGATATGTAGATACTCCCGCTGAATCTCGATCGCCGTCAGCTGTCGGCCGTCGGTCAACGTGTAGGTTTCGTCGAACGTCGCGTCCCCTGCCACGCGCTGAACCGCCTCGAGGGGATCGGACAGCACGGGGAACAAGGTCGAGTCCGCCTCCTCGATGACCTGGATCACCAGGCCGGCAACCGCGACCTTGAGGTAGTCCGGTATCTCCGAGAGGTTGGAGTCCCCGACCAGCAGGTGCAGGCGCTTGTTGCGGGCGAAGAAGCTGAGTGGCTCGAGCAGGTAGGACTTGATGTCATAGATCGGCTTGTAGCGCTGGTTCCAGAAGACACGGATGACAGAACGAATGAACTCGGCCTTCTGCGAGAGCCAGAACAGCTGGCCCTCCTCTGTCGCGTGAATCCGGCCAGCCCCCGCGTAGATCTGCCGTGTCACCAACAGCGCCGTCAGATTGACCCGATAGGCCTCGAAGACGAACATGCGGCAAAACAGCGAATAGAGACTGACGAAGGGCAGATAGAGCCACTCCATGAACAGTGCCAGGTGCTTGATCAGTTCCTCGTCGATCCTCGACCCGTGGCGTACCTGCAGGGTGTCGATCGCCTTGGCCAGCGGCTCGGCCAGCCAGCCGACTACCGGAACGCGCGCCACGAGATGCAGCAGAAAATAGCACACCAAGACTGAGAGCATCACTGTCAGGAAGACCAGAAAGACCAGACGGGGCATCAGGTAGAACGGCAGAAAAATGACCCAGAAGAGCACGAAACAGATGCCCTTGAGCAGATCGCGCAGCCAGTGACGCGAGTCGATCACCAGGTAATTCTCATGACAGCCGTAATTGTTGCCGAGTACGTCGACATTGTTCTTGAGAATCCGCAGGGACCCATCGTGACCACGGTTTTGCAGTTCCTCACGGCAGGGCTGTTCGCTCTCGAGCAGCACGGCCTCCTGAGCTTTACTGTAGGCGAGCAGCTGCATCGGGCCCGAGCACTCCGGCGACGCCCACTCGATCAGTCCATCCTGGAAGTGATGGACCTGAGCCTCGTAATGAATCAGCGAGCCGTTCTCGACAAAGTCCCCTTCCTTCTTGTACATCGCCGGCAGCATCGAAAAACGGCGACAAAGGACCGCGCGAAACAGCTTGTAGAGTTCCTTGCGGCGAGGTGGGGTCGCCCCACCATCATCGGACAACGACGGATCGAAGTTCATCGCGAACTCGGTCTCAAGTCCGAATATGCGCTGGTTCACGGTTCAGGCAGAAAACAGAGCAAAAAAAAAGATAGCGCGTCGGCTATCTCACCAGACGGCAGCGTTCGCGAGAAGCTGCCGTTTCGATCCGTATGCAGTGGTGTTACTCGGCGCCGCCTGGCACAACCCAGTTCTTGACATAGGACGCCGGATCGCGCTGTGAATCCATCACGATCTTATCGAAGATCTCCGCATAGCTCCGCTTGACGACAGGTGCTTGCGACGGTAACTCCGGGCGAGCAACGATCTTCTGGGCCGACTGCTTCATCTTCGTAACCTCCTACTACGATTATGGAACCGTTGGGAGAGTAACACAGGAAAAACCGTCCTTCAAGTCATTCTTCTGCTCGGGCGGCTTCCCACGCCTCGCGCGCTTCCAAGACCAGGGGTTCTGGGTCGTCGAGATATCGACGAGAAAAATGAAATGGGTGAAGCGCCTTGACCCCGGCTAGCGCTGCCAGTCGGCCGACCTGGACAGTCGTCAGGTGTTTCTTGATCGCCGCCAGCTCCGAGTCAGCCCCGGAAAACATGTGTTCGCAGAAGAAGATATCGGCGCCCCCCGCCAGTTTGGCCACACGCTCAGCGACCTGTTCGGTGAACAGCGTGTCGGTCACGTACGCCATCTTGAGTCCTGGCGTTCTCTGCACCAGGTGCAGCAGCTCCGACACAGCCCGCTCCCCACTCGAGGTCGAGATGTTCTCCTGCCGCTGGTCCTGCAGCTTGCTCTTTCAGGATCTTCAGCCAGGGACCGCTCACCAGGTCCGCCTGTGACAGGGCCTCCATGTCGACGTTGTAGAACGGCGCCTCCTCGATTGAGAAGGCCAGCACTGGAATTCCATGGTCGAGAATCGCAACTCGCGCTTCGATCATGCCATCGACGAACAGCCGCCCAGGATCATCGACGGCCTCTCGCTCCAGCGGCGTGGGACGGAATGAGTCCCGACCGACGAACGACACCCGCCGAAGCGCCCCCGCCTCGCCCCACTCGATCACCTCGAAGCAAATCCCGACCGTTTTCGGGTAGTTCCAGGTAAACGCTGCGAGAGCACCGGCGAGGTTGTCGGCCATACCTGACGGACCGAACACCCGGATCGTTCGCTCTTGATCCAGGACGTGTCGCACGAGACGGCTGAACCCGGAAAAGTGATCTAGATGTGTGTGGGTCACCAGCAGATCGGTGACTCTCCGTGCAATCCCCGCAGTCAAAGCCGGCGCCTCGCCGATGTCGACCAGGATCGCCCGGCGCTCCCCGATGACGTCGACCAGCAGGCAAGGGTCACCTCCGGTTCCGCCAAGGAAGTGAAAGGACAGTCGGCTACGCTCGACACTCATCGCAGGCTATTGGAAACGATCCGGGTGTAGCGCCCGCGCCAGTTGCTGCGTCCCAGCGATCGACTTCGGACCGACCATCAGAAAGAGCCGTTCGTCGAGAAACACAATCCGGTTGTTGGCCACCGCCGGAACCCCCTTGAACCGGCGCCAGAACAAGCGCTCACGAGCGATCACTCCCGCTCGATCGCGGCTCATGTCGACGACCTCGATGATCACCTCCGGTGCGGCCAGCCGCACCTCAGCCGGGCTGAGTTCGTATAACCTACCACCCTTGAGGGTCGCCACGTTCATGCCTTGTGCGAACCGGATCATGTCGTTGAACATGCTGGCCGACCCACCGACCCACCGCGGGTGGGGGCCGAGTACCAGCAACACTCGAGGGCGCGCCACCCCCTTCAACTGCCGCTTGAGTCTACCGATCTGGTCCACCAGCTTTCGTTCCTGTTCGCGCGCCTGGTCCTGTAAGCCCAGCAAGCGTCCGACCCGTTCATACGCCGTGATCAGCTTGGTAAAGGAGTCGAGTTCGACCACCTCGAAGGGGATCTTGCGGGCCAGTAACTGCCGCTCGAAGCTCGGTTCATGCACCGTCAGCACCAGGTCCGGATTCAACAACACCAGCTGCTCGATGTCCGGCAGAACCAGGTTCCCCAGCCGGGCCGGATCATGTCCCTTCGGGACCGGGCAGTCGCTGGACGTCCCGACGAGCATGGCGTCGGCCCCCAGCCGAAGGAGTATCTCGGTGATGCCCGGCGCCATCGACACCAGACGCCGTGGATAAGCGGACGCCGACTCCGTGATCGGTTGCGCTTCGCGCTTGGAGCAGCCGCAGACAGTCAGCAGCAGACAACCCAGGATCGCCAGCCGGGTCATCACGTGAGTTCCATGCTCTCTCCGGGGGCGAGGACCACGACCTCCGCCGCATCCCCCACCAGCTGGCCAAAAACCTGCGGATCCTGCTCGATGATCGGAAACGTATTGTAGTGCATCGGAATCACTCGCCTGGCCTGCACCATTCGCACGGCCTCGGCTGCGGACCGGAGCCCCATCGTGTACCGGTCGCCAATCGGCACCATCGCCAGATCGATCTGGAAGAAACGCGCATACAGCGCCATGTCGCCAAACAACCCCGTGTCACCCATGTGGTAGACCGTCCGGCCATCCATCTCGACGATGAAGCCACACTCGTGCGAGGCTGGCGAGGAGTGTATCGCGTTGACCACGTGAACCGTCACGCCGTCGAGTGCCAGACTGCCGCCGATGTTCATTCCCTCGCTGGCATACCCCAGCTCAGCGTACTTGACCGCGATCTCGTGTATGCCAACCAGCGTCGCGCCCGTCTGGCGCAAGACATTCTCGGCATCCGACTCGTGATCCGCGTGGTCGTGGGTGATCAGAAGCAGGTCGCAGGACTGGATCGCTTCCGGTCCGAATGGCGCACTGGGATTGCCCGTCAAGAACGGGTCGATGATCACTGTCTTGCTGCCGGACAGCTGAAAGCCGGCGTGTCCCAGGAAGCGGATCTGCATCAATAGCCCCATCGTCGCATGCTATGGTTCGATCGTACAGTCGCACCATCGGTGCGGCGTGTCAAGTCTGCTCGGTCACGCGGACAGCCTCGATGCTGCGCTCTGGTGACACGCCAGGAGGTGATCAGACCCCGGTGCGCCAAGCAGGTTCTCGATCTACTAGCGTAGTTTGTCAGTCTATGTTCGCAATCCGAAAGCCTTCGTTCACTACCCGTGACAAGGGAACCGACTTGCGAACGGGAACCGACCGCCCCACCTCGTCAAGAATGACGCCAGAAAGCAGGGCAACCCCACCCGTGCAGGCCCAGGCCCAGGCAGGAGAAATCTGACCAGCGGGCGACGCTGCGGTTTCCCACGGTATCGCCTCCGTCTCGGCCCACGTCGGTTGCCCCTCGGCGCCCGGATCCTCGGGAACGCCGCCGTACCCATCCGCTGCCAGGGCCTACTTCT
>CAZANL010000298.1:0-6139 GCA_964486115.1 uncultured Planctomycetota bacterium | reverse complement strand
TGCCAGCGACAGCTGCCGCCGAGCAGCAGCAACCCGACGAGGAACAGCAGGTGCGGCGCCAGATGTCCGAACCCTGCGCTGGCCAGTCGACGCGCGATCAGCCAGCGGCCCTCTCCCAAGGTCGTGGACCAGAAGAAAGCCGGCTCCTCCCACGTCAGCACACGGTGGCTCAGACGCTGCCCCTCGGTCAGCGTCAGCAACACCTGATGGCTCCTGCTGGCCGGAAACGGACGGCACTCCAGCGCCAGCCAAGCCGGACGGCGAGGCAGCTGATAAATCAGCCGTAGACGCAGATTGTGTTTCTTGTCGGCCAGGCGCACGTCCTCGATCGACGCCGAGACGACCTGCCCATCCGCACTCAGCTTGTAGCGATCGACGATCTGCCTCAGCCGGTCTGTCTCGTGACGCGCGAAGGCGGGAGCGATCAGCTGCTCGGCCGGCATGTTCAGCTCCCTCGCCAGATCGCTGACATGGAGGCTCAGCTCTCCCTGCAAACGCACTCCGTCGAGCCTCAAACCGAGTTGGCTGACGTTCTGCTCATGGGCCCAGACGGGACTGGCCAGGCCAAGGAGAAGGACCAGCTCAGGGATGTATGATCGGAAACCCACAACGAATACAGAAGCGCCAGTCATCATGGACCGATGCAGCGCAGGCCGAACAGTGGGGCAGCCTGGCTGCCGGGAGAGTCGCCGGATCGAGCACCGGAAGACGAGTCGCATCGGGCAGTTTTTCCAGAATGCTGCCCACCGCGTCGTATCGCTCGTCGATCCGGCAGACGCACTTGCGAAAGATGGTATCCAGCTCCGGTGGAACCTCCGCCACCAGTCGCGAAGGCAGATCGCCGAAATCAGGGCGCTCGCCGCAGAGCAGCTCGAAGAGCATGATGCCCAAGGCGTAGATGTCGGCGCGGTGGTCCAGATCGGCTCCCTCCCGCTGCTCCTTCGACATGTAGGCCAGGGTTCCCGAGAGCTGGTCCGCGCCCGTCGAGGCCATGCTCAGCTGGATACTCTGCTGCGACTGTTCCCAGAGACGGCCGAGCCCGAAGTCGGTCAGCTTGATCGTGCCGTCCTGGGCTACCAGCACGTTCTCCGGCTTCAGGTCCAGATGCAGCACGCCCTGACCGTGGGCGTAAGCCATGATCTCGACCAGCGCGCGAAAGATACGAGTTGCCTCGTCCACCGGCAGCCGCCCAGAGGCCTTGAGCAGCGCGCGCAGATCCTCCCCATCGACGTACTCCATCACCAGGATCGGCGGGTCGGCGTCCAGGTCGAAATGGCGCACCTGCACGATGCCGGGATGAACCAGGTTGAACTGCAGCACCCCTTCCTTCTTGAGGAATCTGGCGAACTCGGGCTGCGTCGCCAGCTTGAGCGCGACCACCACGTCACTGGAGTCCTTGTGCTCGGCCTTCCAGACCTCGCCGAACGCCCCGCTGCCCAGATGGCTGACCAGCCGGTATTTCCCGATCAGCTCTTCGGCATGCCAGCGTGTGGTCGCCGTGCTCACCGCCTGCCCCTCGAGTTCACCTCGGCCCATTCTTCTTCTTGGAGCGTGGGAGCGGCTTGACGGTGGGTAGCTCCTCGGTCATCAGTTCCTTCAGCTTATCCGTCAACCCCTCCCAGTTGCCGTAATTCGTTTGCGAGAGTCGGACGGTGCCGTTGCGATCGAGCAGGACAAAATGGGGAACGACGTCGATCTTCCACACCTTGCCAAACACCTCTTTCGACATGACCAGGAGCGGAAAGGACATGTTCTGCTCCCGATGAAATTTCTTGAGCAACTGGACTTCCACCGTCTCGTTGGGCGCCTGCTCCCGCTTGCCTCCCACCGTCACGACATGGTAGTAGGTCGTCACCCCGAAGATCTTGAAACCCTTGGGATATTTCGACTGCAGCGTGGACAACACGGGAAGCTTCTGCAGGCTGCTCTTCCCGTACGACCCGAAGAAGAAGAGCAAGACAACCTCGCCCCTGTGGTCGTCGAGCCTGAAGTCGACGGTCGTGCCGATCTGGTGCTCGAGATTCAGTGAAGCGGGGATCGATCCCTGCAGTCGGCCTTCCTTCCAGCCCTGCTTGATCTTCCGCCAGATGTTCGAGAGCCGCTGACGATGCTTGCCGCGGGGGTATTGCTGCAGATGCTGCTCGACCATCGGCACCACCGCCTCGTACTGCCGCTTGTGGTATAGCGCCTCGATCTCTTGGTAGCGAACCTCCTCGTGTGCGCCTCCGAGATTGAGCGTTTTGCTGATTTCACCCAGCAGGATTGCCGCCTGGCCGTACTGACGCAACCGCCGCAGAACCTGGACGATGCACAGCTTGTCCCGATTGGTCTTGGCTTTTGGTCGGTTCTGGTCGACGAACTGCTGACGTACGGCATGAACTTCCTGTTGCAACTCCTTCGCGTCCTTGCTCTTGCTGCGCACCAAATGCTTGCGCTGCAGCAACGTCACGTCGTGCTGCAGGCGGCGGTAGTTCTTGACGATCTCTGACGGCGTCTGGGCACGCCCCTGGAGTGGCGATATACACAGAAGGGCAGCCGCGATGGACAGTGCGTATCTGATCTGCGCGTGTGTGATCTGCATGCTGTATCGATCTCGACAGGTATGTTGACCAGACAAGGCTAAGAGCCATCGCGCGAGGAATCAAGCGGTTACAGCCACCGGCATCACGGTAAAATTGGCGGCCCCGCGCTACACACTGCTCCGTGCCTGGTGTTCAGCGAGCTGACGGATTTATCGACGTCAGCCCGCCCACCCGGTTTTTCAGCCTCCCGGCGCTACTTGCCCGGCTTGTCGGCCGGCTTTTGCTTCGGGGCCGGCTTGCTCTTCTTGTAGCTGCGGTAACAGTACTCCAGCGAAAGAATGGCGTACGTCGTGGCCAGCACCGGATTGCCTTCCATCCAGCGCTTGTTCTTGTTGCGCCAGGTGCCATCCGCCGCCTGGCGCGAGATCAGCTCCTTGGCCAGGTCGTAGCGCCAGTCGTGCTTGCGGCCGGTCTTGTCCCGCACCTGGTCCACGCCATACACCGAGAGCGCCTTGGCAAAGGTGTGGTAGTAATAGAACAGACCCAGGTTGCCGACCTCGGGATTCTCCTTGACGGTATAGTGCGACTGAATCCACTCGAAGGCGCCGATCACGCGTGGGTCGTCCTGCTTGAGACCCGCGTGGATGAAGCTCTTCAGCCCCGCGTACGTCATGCTGCCGTAGGAGCGCAGCCCCTCGCCGCCATCTGCTTTCTTGAACGTGCCCGCATAGGTCTTGCCGGGATAGTAGACAAAGCCCTTGTCGTTGCCGGCCCACTTCTGGTCATTGCTCTCGCTGCGATTCTGGCAACGGTCGAGAAACTTCATCGCCTTCTTGAAGAACTTGTCGTCGCTGGACAGCCCCGCCTTGCGCACCGCCTCGAGCGCCAGCTGCGTGTTGGACAGGTCCGGTCGCAAGTCACCACCGTACCCCACCCCACCATACAGCCGGTCCCGAGGGGTATAGCCCTCCCCTTCGTCCGCCTGCAGCTTGACCATGAAGTTGCGGGCCCGCTCGATCGCCCCGACGATGCGCTGCTTGAGCTTGGCGTCCTTCACCTTGTCCCGAGCGTGGACCAGCGCAATCAGGCTGATCGAGGTGATGTAATTGGGGACCATGTCGACATAGATCCCACCGTTCTTCTTCTGAATCGAGAGCAAGTACTCGATCGGCTTGATGATGAACGGGTCGTCGTCATACCCATCCGGCGAGCGAAGCAGCGCCAGCAACACCAACCCGGTGATTCCCGGATGCTCCCAGGTTCCCTGCTTGGCGTCCCACGCCTGGAACAGGTACTTCTGAGCCTTGCGAATCGAGGCCTTGATCTCCCCGTCCATTTCCTTGACCTGCGCCTGACTCGGCAGCTGCGCCTGCGCCTGGCCTGGCGCCAGTCCCAGCAGCAGGCCAAACATCAGCAGGCTCATGATCGAAACCGTTCGGTTCATTGTCGTGACTCCAGTATTACCGTGTTTGTTCAGTTCTCGTATACGTCAGCCAAGATCGCAGGTTCAGCGAAAACCGGGCCAGATCAGCAGAGGCCACATGATAGCCAGGAGCCGCCCGGATGGAACTCCTTTCGTCGGGCTGAGCATTTTACGACCACCCTGGTCATCATCTGACCGTGTTGACAGACCGAACCGCGGGGCTTAACCTGCCGCTTGAACAACCCTGAACCGCGTCACGACACCAAAAACACTTCACGGAGCATCCACGATGTTTGGTCGCCTAGCCCTCACTCTGACCGTCCTGCTGTGCGCATTCCTCGGTGGCCTGTCCGGGCACATGCTGCTCCAGCAATCCGCCCAAGCTCAGGACGCACCTGCCTCGCAGAAAGTAGGACTGGTCAATCTGCGAAAGTTGTTCCTGGGATACGCCAAGACCCGGGCCAAGGAAAACGAGATCAAGGCCAAGTACCGCAAGATGGAGAAGGACCTCAAGATCCGTGTTCAGCAGCTAGAGGAGGCGAAGGCGCGCCTGTCCAACTGGAAGAAGGACGACCCGATCTACCGCAAGAAGCTGTCCAAGCTGGCCGAGCAGTTCGACACCGTCAAGGGACGCCTGGCCTGGAGCCAGAAGGGGCTGCAGATCGAGATGCGCCGTACGACCGAGGCGATCTTTCGTGAGATCTTCACCGAGGTGGCGACCTACGGCAAGGCCCACAATTACGAGCTGATCCTCAAGATCAACAACGACGACATCGCCTCGACCAGCGACAACGAGCTGCAGGCCAAGCTCTCGCGCAAGCAAGTGCTCTACAGCCACGAGACGATCGATCTGACGGGCAAGATCCTCGAGCAGCTCAACAAGCGCTATCGGTAGGACAGCCCCGGCGGGCATCACTCGACCTCAGAAGGGCACCGAGACCGAACTGCGAGAGGATGCCAGCGCGGTGGTCGCGTTCTCGGCGTAGGACCCACTGAAGCGGGTCAGAGCCAGACGCCCCGGTGCCTTTTCGGGAGCCGGGCCGGCCAGCGCAATGCACTCAGGAGGTCGCGGCGCTCTCGCTCCCGCGTTCCTCGACCCAGTCGTCTTCGACCGCCCGCCGGAAAAAACAACTCGGCTCACCGGTGTGGCAGGCCGGACCGGTCTGCTCCACCCGATACAGCAGCGTGTCGCCATCACAGTCCAGCCGGATATCGAGAATGCGCTGATGGTTACCGGAGGTCTCCCCTTTCTTCCACAGCTTCCGGCGAGAGCGACTCCAGTAATGGGCAAAACCACTGGCCACCGTCGCTTCGAGCGCCGGCCGGTTGGCGTAGGCCAGCATCAACACCTGCCGGCTCTCACCCTCTTGAACCACCACCGGTACCAGACCGTCGTCGGGCCACTCAACCGCATCGGATAATGCCATCCTACCTCTCCCTTGCTCGTTTCAGCCCGCGGGCCAGTTGTTGCTTCTGCTGTGGGTCCCCGGCCTGCGACTTTATTTGTGTGAAATACTGGACGGCCTTGCCGAACTTCCGCCGATGAATCAGACACCAGCCGATCGAGAGCGAGGCGGCCCAGCGTTTGGCCGGGTTGCGAGTCAGCTTCAGCACTCGCCGGTAGGCCCCTTCCGCCGTATTGTAGTTGCGCGCCTTCACCTCGAGATCCCCCAACCCGAGCCAGGCGTCGACCACGTGCCGCCCCTTGGGGTAACGGCGCAGCAGCTCCTCGTACGCATTTCGCGCCTGGCGGATCGCACCGTGCTCATGTGACATCAACCGGGCCCACCGGTACAGCGCCGTCTCGGCTGCCGGGTGACCGGCATTCCGGGTCCGGATCTGGTTGTAGATCCTGCCGGCATCGGTCGTTTCACCGAGGGCCGCTAGATTTTCGGCTCGACCCAGCAAATGACCCGGCTGCAACCGGACCTGGCGCTCCGCCCGGTCCCAGACCTTCTCGGCCCCACGCCGATCCCCCGTCGTGACGTGAGCGCGGGCCAGTGCGGCGTACCCCTCGATGTCTGACGGCATCCGTCCACCGAGGATCAGAATATGGGCCCGCGCTCGGGACGCATTGCGCCCGGACAGCCCCGGCAGTGCGACCTTGAATCCAGCCAGGCCCGCCGCTCGCCGTCCAGCCTCGAGCAACAACAGCGCGCGGCGGTACGCTGTTCGGGCAGCGCTGCGGGCCAGC
>CAZANL010000297.1:4641-6148 GCA_964486115.1 uncultured Planctomycetota bacterium | reverse complement strand
GTAACTCTGATGCCGCCAGACAGCTTGCCACGCACCGCCGGCAAGACCCAGCGGAAGGGAGTCTCCAAGACGGAATACCGCTGGCTCAAACATCGCTGGGGCAAGCATCTGAAGGGCAAGAAAACGAAGAAGGGGACGTACACCGTCAGCTTTCCCAAGAGCGCCACGGTGCAGGCACTGGAGAAGGGCACGATTCGCCATCCCTTCAGTCATCCCTTTCGGTCTCATCCAGAGCTGGGGCTCTATATGGGCTCCACCTCGCCCCATCCGATGGGCCAGTTCGGCTGTCGCTCGTGCCATAACGGAATGGCGCGCGCCACGGACTTCGTCCGGGCAACCCATACGCCGACTGGCAAGAGCCAGACCAAGCGCTGGAAAGAGCAGTATGGCTGGCACATGCTGCACGACAAGGAATGGAAGAAGCCACAGTGGCCGCACAAATTCGTCCAGTCGGGCTGCGTGGCGTGTCATGCCGATATCGTCGACCTGCAGCCGATGCCCTGGACCCTCAGTTTCCTCGCCCGAAAGAAATCCAAGACCCCGACGCTGGGTGTCTACGACCAGTATTCCGGCCGGAAGGTGTACGAGGGCAGGCAACTGTTTGTGCGCAATGGCTGCAACGGCTGCCACGGGGTGGACAGCCTGAAGGACATCCCCAAGGTCGGACCGAGTCTGGCCCACGTTCGCAGCAAGCTGAGCGTCCCGTGGATGCGCAGCTGGATCGAGAAGCCGCGTGAGTTCCGCCCGGACACCTACATGCCCCATGTGTTCAAGGTCGAGCATCACCTGGAGCAGCTGGAGAAGGTCGAGACCACGGCGCTGGACTTCGGCAGCCTGCTGGACAAGTACAAGGATCGACCCGCTGACGGCAAGAAGGAGCTCAAGCGGCTGATCGGCATGTTCGGCAAGCGCAACAAGTTGATGGAAGCCGTGCAGGATGCCGAGATCGATGCGGTCGCGACCTATCTGCACGAAAACAGCACCCAGCTCGCGCTCAAGTCCCCGGCGGTGGCCGGTAATGTGGCAAAGGGAAAGGGCCTGTTCCGGGACAAAGGTTGCCTGGGCTGCCACAAGATGGACGACTTCAAGCTCGAGGGGGAGCCGGCCAAGCGGTTCGGTCCGGACCTGACCCAGGTCGGCAGCAAGTTCGCCGAGGGAGTCGGGATCGACTGGCTCTATTCCTGGTTGCTCGACCCCCGCGCCTATCACCGAGAGTCGCGGATGCCCGACCCACGCCTGGAGCCGGAGGAGGCCGCGCATCTCGCGGCCTATCTGAACGCCAAGCGACTTCCCGCAAAGCACGAGTTTCTGAAGTCCGTCGCGGACCTGGAAAAACCGGAGGAGAATCTGGTCGAGATGCGTCTGGTTACATTTCTCAGTCAGAACATGCGGCCGGATCAAGCCTGGAAGATAGTCGGGATGCTCAACCCGACCGTCAAGCGGGCCTGGCTAGGGGAGAAGGTGATCAGCAAGCAGGGCTGTTTCGGCTGCCACTTGATGCCCGAAG
>CAZANL010000297.1:2139-4631 GCA_964486115.1 uncultured Planctomycetota bacterium | reverse complement strand
GGACCGCAGTGTCCCGGTTCATCGAGTCCAACCGGGCGTTGAAGGATTACCTCGTCGCGAACGGGTTGAGTCGAATCAGCAAGCCGATTCAGTTCAACGGATTGCCGGGCATCGGCACCGACCTGTCGACCTGGGGCACGAAGTTGATGACCAAGCTCGACTTCGGCTTGCGCCATGATCTGCCACACACCCGCTGGGATTTCATCGTCAACAAACTGCAGACACCGAGGATGTATGACGAGGGCCTGTTCAAATTGTATGACGACATGCTGCGGATGCCGCACTTCGCGATGAACCAGCAAGATGCGGAGAAGATCGCCACCTTCGTGATGGGGCACAAGACGGGAAAGACCGCCAAGCGCTACCTGTACAAGGACACCGATGCCAATTATCGCAAGAGACCTTGGGAGCTAGAGGCACAGGCCTTGAAGCTAAACCTGGGTCAGCGACCTCCGGAAGCCTGGAGTGGAACGGACAGAGCGGCATTTGCCGGAATGGTCGAACGCCTGACCAAGGCAACGAAGGCGCGACAAGAGACGGCCGACGCAGATCGGCTGAAAAAGATCGGGTCGAGCCTGGCTGGACTCAAGCCCAAGAACCTGTCTCGGGAGGATGCGCAGTTCGTGCTGGGTGTGCAGGGGCGGATCGAGGGACGCCTGGCGCCCCAGTGGTTGGACGCCTCCGCCCGGCGTCGGGCGATCATCGAGGGGCGCAAGCTGATCCTGCAGTTCAACTGCCAGGGCTGCCATCTGATCGAAGGTCGGGGCTGGGAGCTCAGGGATTACATGGCCAAGTACCCGTATCCCGGGCTGAAGAAGACCGACGTGAACGAGGCGAGCCCGCCATTCCTCTCACAGCTGCGCTCCGAGTCGGATTATCAAGCTCGCTGGCGTAATTTTCAGGGTGCGCGAACCAAGGCCGGCTGGTTGTTCAACTTTCTCCGCGATCCGGGCAGCACGATTATCGGGCGACCCTGGCTGCGGGTGAAGATGCCGAACTTCCACATGACAGTGCAGCAAGCCAACACCTTGACCCGCTACTTTGCAGCGTTGAACGGCACCGCCTGGCCCAACGCGGCTAATGACGTGCCGCCAAGCGACGAGGATTACAAGATTGCGCTGAGTGTGTTCGAGAAAAACGACTGCTTCGGCTGCCACCGGGCGACTCCGACTCCGGCCCCGGGCAAGAAGGGGGCGCCGGATCTCGAGCGGGCAGAGGCTCGGCTGAGAGCCGACTGGGTCCAGCACTGGATTTACAAGCCGTACCAGTTCATCCCCTTCACGGCGATGCCATCAGGTCAGATCCCGTCGATGGAAGATGCTGCCGCGGTGACCCGCGTGATCATGAATCGCGCGGCGATGCGTCGCCTGAAGACCCAGTTCAAGATACCACTGATTAAATGACCGAACAGAACCCTCAACGCACGAGGAAGACCAGATGATGACCCGATTAATGAACATACTGACGACGCTGCTGCTGATCTTCAGCTTCACCGTCGTCATGGGCACGCTGCCGGGCTGTGGTGATGACGGCCCCCCGCCGAGCGATGAGACGATCGATGACGACAATGGGGATGGGGACGAGCCGGACAACGGGGATGGGACCGAGGAGAGCGATGGTTACCAGGCGATCACCGTCACCGACGGCGGAAGTCTCAAGGGCAAGGTGATCTGGGGTGGCGCAGACCCCGCGGCCTACACCCACTTCGCCTACTCGGTGGCCAGCAACGAGAAAGCGGTTTGTGGCAAGGCGGACCAAGGTGGCAAGCGGCTCAATCAGACGTTCAATCTGGGGGACGCGGGCGATGGCAAGAAGGGAGTGGCCGGGGTGGTCGTCTGGCTCCACGACATCAAGAAGGGGGCGGCACTTCCGGCTGGAGGCACCGTCTCGTTCGACAATCACGCCTGCGAATTCGCACCTCATATCTTCCTGGTCCCCAGCAATAGCACGCTCCGAGTGACCACGAGCGACTCGGTGGCTCACAACGCCAAGGTGGATTTCGAAGAAGCGGACGGCCTCACGGGCAACGTGTTCAACAAACAGCTCGGGGCCGGCGCAGCGCCGGTGACCCACAGCAAGTTGCCGATTGCGGGCAGCAAGCTGATCATCACCTGCAGCCAGCACTACTGGATGGGGGCGGTCGGCATCGTGCACGATCACCCGTACTATGCGGTGACCAAGGCGGATGGCAGCTTCGAGATCCCCAATATTCCAGCCGGGGAATATACCGTGAAGATGTGGCATGAGGCCTATAAGCCCGAGCCGATCGGCCAAAGCGGCAAGTACACTGGAGTCGGATATACGGGTGAGTGGGACCACAGCGCCAAGGTCAAGATCGAGAAGGGCAAGGCGCAAACTCTCGACGTGACCTTCAACTAGCAGTGCCTGGGAGATAGCGAGTATGACCGCGCACGCCCCGTCGATGCCGGCCGTGCAGGATCTGGTGCCCGGCGTCAGCAAAGGGAAATTTGCCATGTGGCTGTTCCTGATCT
>CAZANL010000297.1:0-2129 GCA_964486115.1 uncultured Planctomycetota bacterium | reverse complement strand
CCTCTCGGCCTACCTGGCGACCCGGTCGGATTTCCCCAAGTCCCTGGCCTATCCGCCGGGCCAGTCCTGGTCTCCCGAGGGATGGTTTGGAACTGCCGGAGTGATGTTGGCGGCTGGAATGACTTTCGTGCTGATCATCAGCTCGATGACGATGGTACTCGGTCTGCTTCAGTATCAGCGAGGGAACTTTGCCAAGGGGCAGCGACTCTTGCTGATCACGGCGGGTGTGGGGTGTCTGTTCCTGCTGGGGCAGGTCTACGAGTGGCATCACTTGCTGACGTTCGTGGACACGAAGTCGGGATTGAACCTGGGGCATTACAAGACCGCGCCCTCTAGCAATCAGGCGGCTATTTTCTACTGCGCTACGGGTTTTCACGGGATGCATGTCCTGGGTGGGGTGATCCTGCTGGCGCTGACCGCAGTGATGGGCAAGCTGGGCCACAAGCGTTGGCTCGAGCCAAATACGATCGAAGTTGTCGGTCTGTACTGGCACTTCGTCGATCTGGTCTGGGTGCTGATCTTTACCTTCATTTACCTGATCTGACGGGAGAGGCTTCTGATGAGTGACGAACATCACGACGATGCCCACCTGGACGAGCACGAGAAGTCCTACTGGCGCGTTCTTTGGGCGCTGGCGATCCTGACGGTCACCGAGGTCGGCATTACTTTTATTCCCGGCATCAGCAAGATGATGCTGGGGCTGACATTGGTGCCGATGAGCACGGCCAAGATCATCTTGATCGCGGCCTTCTTCATGCATCTCAAGTTCGACAACAAACGTCTGGCGTTGGTCGTGGCCAGTCCGATCGGGTTCTCGCTTTGCCTGTTCCTGATCCCGCTGCTGGAAGCTCTTTCCAAGTAGTTTCGCCGCGCTGAGAACACGGGTGATGCGCCCGGAAGCGGCGCGGCTGGGTATCGAACATGGCTGATGAGATCTACGTCAGCACCGACATAGAGGCCGATGGGCCGATTCCGGGCCCGCACTCGGTGCTCTCGCTGGGCAGCGTCGCGTATCTCTGGCCGACAAGACATTGGTGGGGACCTTTTCGGCCAACCTCGAGCTGGTCGGCGGCGCCGTGGGCTATCCCGAGATGATGGCCTGGTGAGCCGAGCAGCCGGAGGCCTGGGCCGCGTGCCGTTCCGATCAGGAATCTCCAGGGGTCGCAATGCAGCGCTACGTCGAATGGCTCGAATCGCTGCCGGGCAAGCCGGTGTTCGTCGCCTATCCGGTAGCCTATGACTTGATGCTCGTCCACTGGTACCTGATGCGATTCGCTGGTCGCTGGCCCTTCTCTCACTCGGCCCTGGACATCAAGACGCTGGCGACGGTGTTGCTGGAGAGGGGGTATCAGGACAGTACCAAACGAAACATGCCGCAGCGCTGGTTCGATGACCTGCCGCACAGCCACGTGGCACTGGACGATGCAGTTGGCCAAGGCGCCCTGTTCAGCAATATGCTGGCCGAGCTTCTCGCTCTCCGGCCGCGATCCTAGTACCAGTCGAGGGCGATCGCCAGGGCGAGGGTGGCGAACCCGACCGCCATACCGCAGACGATCAATCCCATCAAGAAGTAGATCTGCCGGTCCTCGGCGGCCTGCTCTTCAGCGGTCAGCGGTTGAGCCGGTAGCTCAGCTGGCAACCGCTGGTTGCCATTGTCGCTCATTCCTGGCGTTCGAGGAGTGCGCGATCCTCCGCCCGAGCGATACGCACCATCCAGACCGACATTCCGCCGACGAGTGAGAACAGGGTGCAAAGCATGAACAAGATGCTCCAGAACAGACCCACGCCGAGCCCTTTCTGGGGCAAGCTGTTGCGGGGTGCCGTTGCGTCATCTGGATCGGCGGATTGGTCGCCGTCGGCCTTTTGCGCTGCGTCGTCCTGCGTACCGCCGGACACGGCCTGCGCTCACATGGCGCACTGGGCGTGGGCTGGAGGCGCGATCAGGCATAGTGGAGCGAGCACGCCGAGCAGGAATATCATCCAGGTGAGTCTCACTCATCCAAGGGTATCGGAGCGTTCGCGCATGTCAAACATAGATGTGGTACTGGCCTGCCCCCCAAAACCTAGTCCACCTGTTCGGTTAGAATTGGTGGCCAGAAAGGGGGAGTCCCCATGGCACGAAAGAGATA
>CAZANL010000296.1:3011-6163 GCA_964486115.1 uncultured Planctomycetota bacterium | reverse complement strand
CAAGACAACCTCAAAGAGCAGGAAGAGGTCCATGAGACCGCCGTCTCGCGCCGCTGGTTCATGGCCGCTTCGGTCGGCGGAGCGGCGGTCGCGTTCGGTCTGGGCAACAGCATCGCTGCACCGACGGCCCCACCCCCCATCCGACCGCCGGGTAGCGTTCCGGAAAGAGAGTTTCTCCAGCTGTGCATCCGCTGCGGAGAGTGCTTCAAGGCCTGTCCCAACAATGTGCTCCAGCCCGCCGGCTTCGAGGGCGGCCTCAACGGTCTGTGGGCGCCGGTTGTAAGGCCGGACTGGGCCGGCTGCGAGCCCAGCTGCACGGCCTGCGGACAGGTCTGCCCGACCGGCGCAATCCGCGCCCTGCCCATCGAAGAAAAGCGAGTAGCTCGTATCGGTCTGGCCCAAGTCGACCGCAACGCCTGCCTACCCTGGGCCGGGGCGGAAGCCTGCCAGCTGTGCGTCGACGAATGCAACGCCGCGGGCTACAAGGCGATCGAGTTCGAAATGCACGGAACCGAGACCGACGAGAACGGTCTGCCGATCGAGGGGACAGGCAAACTCGCGCCGGTGATCAAGCCGGAGCTGTGCGTCGGCTGTGGACTGTGCCAGACCCGCTGCAACAAGATCAACGTCAACCAGAAAGGACTGCTGACCAGCTCGGCAGTCGTTGTCCGAGCCGGCGATGGCAAGGAGGATCGAATGATGGCTGGCAGCTACCGGCGCCTGCGAGAGCGAGAGGCCTCGATACGCCAGCAAGAGCAACAACAGCGGCGCAAGAAACTGCAAGCCACCTTGGGCGGAGACGACTTCTACTAAGAAACACCAGGGCCAGGCACGCGCCGTGCTCCAGGACTGCCGCCGGTGTAAAAACACAAAAGGCGGGGCATCGCCCCGCCTCTCGCTGTATTAGATCTTCCCCCGGTCGGCACCCAGCGCCCTCAGTTCGCTCCGTTTCTAACAGAGCGCCATCCGAGATAAACGACCACCAAGACCGCGATGCACTGGAGAAATAGACCCAGCACCGCCTTCCAGCTCATTGTTATTCGTCGCCCTGGCTCTCTTCGCTGTCTTTATTCTTCTTCTTGCTCTTCGTGGAGGTGTCTTCTTCTGGCTCGGACAGATCAACCTCGCTCGTCTTGGTGACCAGCTCGAAGATCACCTGGCTCGCGCCATCACCCAACCGGTTGGTCGGCAACTGGATGATCCGTGTATACCCGCCGGGGCGGTCAGCAAACATCGGCCCAATCTCGGCGAAGAGCTTTTTGACCATTCGGCGATCCCAGCGCTCAGCCTTCTCTTTCTGCCGTCCCGGCACCGGGTTGTTGAGCCGCTGAGCGCCCTGCAGGCGGGAAAAGACCAGCCGCTGATTGTGGTCGGTCTTTACCTTGGCCAGGGTGATCAGTTTCTCGACGAAGGAGCGAACGAACTTGGCCTTCTCTTTGGTGGTCACGATCCGCTCATGTTCGAACAGGGCCAACGCCATGTTCTTTCGCATCGCCTTTCGATGCGAAGGGTTGCGGCCGAGCTTGGTGGCTTTTCTACGGTGTCGCATGGCTCAAACTCTCGTCTGTTTTGACTAACCTGTGACGTCCATGCCCAGGTGAAGCCCGAAGTCCGTGAGCTTCTTCTTGATCTCCTTCAGCGATGTCTTGCCAAAGTTTCTGACCTCGAGCATCTCCTCCTCAGTCCGTGCAACGAGATCGCCGATGGTCTGGACATTCTCGGCCTCGATGCAGTTCGAGGCCCGAACGGACAGGTCCAGTGCGGTGATCGGCATCTGCAGCTTTCCGAGTAACTCGTTGCTAGCCCCATCTACCTCATCTGGCACGATGCCGATGGGGCCGGCGACAATCTCCTCGACGATGCGCTTCTGCAATTCCTGTCCCAGCGTGAAGTACTGCACGAAGGGATTCAGGTGCTTGCGAAGGATCTTGCTCGCCTCGACCAAGGCCATCTCGGGGCTGACGGTACCGTCGGTCCAGATGTCCATGATCAACTTGTCATAGTTGGTGACCTTACCGACGCGAGTATCCTCGACACGGTAACGCACACGCGTCACGGGCGAGAAGATCGAGTCGATCGGAATCAGGCCGATCACCTGCTCCCCATCCCCATGCTCCGAGGCAGACAGGTAGCCCCGCCCGGTGCACGCTGTCATCTCGACATCAAATTCGGTTTGCTCCGTGATCTCGCAGATATACTCCCGCGGATTGACGACCTCAGTATTGGCGTCGCACTGGATGTCGCCAGCAGTCACGGTCCCCGGTGAGCCCTTCTTGATCTTCAACGTGACGGGCTCGTCAGTCTCGATCTTCAGCAGGACCTTCTTGATGTTGAGGATGATCGAGGTGACGTCCTCGTATATGCCCGGAACAGTAGTGAACTCATGCTGCACACCTTTGATCCGAACGTGGGTGACGGCTGTACCTTCGAGTGAAGATATCAGCACTCTGCGAATGCTGTTGCCGACGGTGGCCCCATAGCCTCGCTCGAACGGCTCGGCCACGACAGTGCCGAAGTTGCCGGTCTGTGTCTCCTCGTCGAAATCGACTCGGGTCGGAAGTTCCAGGCCCCGCCAACGACTACGAATCGATGCCTTGGGTCGCTGTGTATTCGGTGGTGGTGTTACGATGCTCATGATAGCTCTAGCCTCTGTGCCTACTTGGTAGCTGTAGCCTCTGTACCTACTTGGAGCAGAACTCGATAATCAGCTGCTCGTTGATCGGATCTTCGATTTCGTCTCGACGCGGAAGCGCGGTGACCCGTGCAGAGAGGTCGCCCTCATCCACGTCGAGCCAGCTGGGCACGTTCCGCCCACGAGCGATCTCGTAGTTATCCCGAAACATATCCTTCGTCTTGTCCTTCTTGGGATCGATCTTGTCCTCCTGAGTGACCAGGAAACTCGGCCGATCCACCTTCTTACCGTTGACCTTCACGTGCCCGTGCACGATGTACTGGCGAGCCTGGTTTCGCGAGAGAGCAAAACCCGTCTTGAACAGCACGTTGTCCAGCCGGCGCTCCATCAACTCGAGCAAGTTTGCACCCGAGTTGCCCTTGGACTGTCCCGCTCTGTTGTAGTAGATCCGGAACTGTGCTTCGAGGATGCCGTACAGTCGCTTGACCTTCTGCTTCTCCCGAAGCTGAATCGAATATGC
>CAZANL010000296.1:0-3001 GCA_964486115.1 uncultured Planctomycetota bacterium | reverse complement strand
CGGCGCCAGGTGTGCATGCCCGGCGGCTTCTCACGCTTGGTCAGGCTGCACTTCTTGGTCTCGCAACGCGTTCCCTTGAGGAACAGCTTCTGCGCCTCACGACGGCACAGCTTGCATTTCGGTCCGGTGTATCGTGCCATCTAGACTCTCCGCTTCTTGCGAGGCCGGCAACCATTATGCGGCAGCGGCGTTGTATCCTCGATCCCCTTCACCTCGAGGCCGGCAGCCTGAAGTGCTCGGATCGCCGACTCCCGGCCGGTTCCTGGACCCTTGACACTCACCTCGATCTCCTTGACACCAAACTTGATCGCCTTTTGCGCTGCCGACTCGGCGGCTTTCTGGGCGGCAAACGGAGTGCTCTTGCGAGAGCCCTTGTTCCCGATAGAACCCGCGCTTTCCCAGCACAGGGTATCTCCGTTTTGATCGGTGATGGTGATCATCGTGTTGTTGAACGTGGCCTTGATATGCGCAACCGCCTTCGCCACATTCTTGCGGATCTTCTTCTTCTTCCGGATCTTCTTCTTGATCTTCGCCATGTCTCAGGGTCTCGCTATTAGTGCATCGACTTGATCGACTTCTTGCCCGCTACAGTCTTGCGGGGGCCCTTGCGCGTTCGCGCATTCGACTGGGTCCCCTGACCACGTACCGGCAAACCCTTGCGGTGGCGTAGTCCCCGATAGCAACCGATGTCCTTCAGCCGCTTGATGTTGGACTGCACTTCCCGACGGAGTTCACCTTCTACGCGGAAGTTGTTCGTGATGTAGTTTGCGATACGGACCACCTCGTCCTCCGAGAGATCCTTGGATCGCGTCTGATTCTCTATCCCGACCTCCGAGAGGATTTGCGTCGAGCGGGTCCGCCCAACACCATAGATGTAGGTCAGGCCGATCCAGATCGGCTTGTTCGGCGGCACATCGACACCAACGATTCGAGGCATTACTTACCCTGTCTTTGCTTGTGACGTGGATTCGTGCAGATCACCCTCAAGACACCCTTGCGGCGGATGATCTTGCAGTTCTCACAAATCCGTTTCAAACTAGCTTTCACTTTCATGCGTGCCTCCTTGCGCTATGGCAAGGTCAAGATCTCCGGTCCATTCTCCGTCACAGCAACCGTGTGCTCGAAGTGAACCGACAGCTTGTGATCCTTCGTGATGACGACCTCCCAGCCCTGGACGCGCACCACGTCTGTCTCATACGTGCCTTCGTTGACCATCGGCTCGATCGCGATCACCAACCCGGGCTTGAGTTTGAGATCGTATCCCATCATGCGTGTCCGAATGTCGACGAAATTGGGGACCTGCGGCTCCTCGTGCATATCCATACCAACACCGTGTCCGGTGTATTCACGAACGACCGAGTACCCCTCCCCCTCGACATATTCCTGCACCGCCCGACCGATCGACGAGATTCGGTTGCCCGGCTGGGCCGCCGCGATTCCTCGCTGAAGGGCTTCTATACCCGTGTCCAGCAACCGCTGCACCTCTGGGCTCACCTGGCCGACCGGATAGGTCATCGCCGAGTCGCCGATGTAGCGCTTGTACCGTACACCGATATCGATCGAGGCGATGTCCCCCTCCTCGAGGACCCGCGAACCAGGCACCCCGTGCACGATCTCCTCGTTGATCGAGGCGCAGATGTGACCCGGAAATCCCTTGTAGTTCTTGAACACCAATTCGCCACCCCGAGACTTGACGAACTCCTCGACCAGCTGGTCGAGATCCATCGTCGTCATTCCGGGAGCGATCGACTCCTTGACCGCTTGATGAGCCTCCGCCACCAGGCGGCCGGCTTCGCGCATGATCGCGATCTCGTGGGGGCTCTTGCGCCGTACCATCAGGCAACTCTCCCCTTGACGCAGTCGAGAATCCTCTGGGAAACCTGCCCCAGCGCTCCGACTCCATCGATCTCGACCAGCATACCCTGGTTTCGATAGTAGCCCAGCAGACCCTCGGTCTTTTGGTGGTACTCGTTCAGACGGTTGCGGACCGTTTCCTCCCTATCATCCTCACGCTGGTACAGCGGACTGCCGCAGACGCTACACGCGCCCGTGGCGCTGTGCGGCTGCTGGCACTCCTTGTTGCTGCACAGCCAGCGGTTGGCCGCACGCTGGACCAGCACATCCTCGGGGACATTGAAGAAGATCACTCGATCCAGCCTGCGTCCGACGTCGAGCAGCAGCGTGTCGAGCGCGTGGGCCTGGGGCTCGGTCCTGGGGAAGCCGTCGAACAGCACGCCGCCCTCCAATCCGGACAGGTGCTCGGCCACCATGCCGATCACGATCTCGTCCGGAACCAGGTTACCAAGATCCATGATCGGCTTGGCCTTGCGCCCGAACTCCGTGCCCTCGGCCACCGCCTGGCGCAGGATGTCGCCGGTCGCGATGTGGCTCAGCCCCAGCTCACCGCACAGAAGCTTGGCCTGCGTGCCCTTGCCCGAACTCCCAGCTCCCAGAAAGATCAGGTTCATCGCCTGGTCCTCCCGCGTCCGCCTTTCTTGATGAACCCATCGTACTGGCGCATCATCAGGTGGCTCTCCACCTTCTGGATGAACTCCAGCACCACGGCGACGACGATCAGGATACCCGTACCGCCGAGGAAGTAGGCCGCGGTGAATTCAACGCGCTTCTGCAAACCCATCGCGACCATCAGGATGTTGGGGATCAGCGCAATGAAAGCGAGAAACGCCGCGCCCACATAGGTCACGCGGTTCATCACCTTCTCCAGGAACTCGGCAGTCCAGCGACCTGGCCGAATGCCAGGGATGAAGCTGCCGTACTCCTTCATCTGCTTGGCCATCTCGGTCGGCTGGAACATCAGACTGTTCCAGAAGTAGCTGAAAAAGTAGATCATCCCGATGTAGAGGACCAGGTAAGTAAAGGAGGTCGGCCCCAGCATACCGAGAAGCTTGCTATCCGAGCCGAGGATCTTACCCAGGATGACACTGGGGAATACCATTAGCGAGCTGGCGAAGATGACGGGCATCACGCCGGCCTGGTTGAC
>CAZANL010000295.1:0-6163 GCA_964486115.1 uncultured Planctomycetota bacterium | reverse complement strand
ATCATGGAGATGAGTTGCTTGAGCTCCGTCAGGTCCATGTTGGCTTCCTTTTTTGCGAGATAAATGAACTGCGGTAGCGCCGCGTGAACTGCGCCACCGCAGTGTCGCCGGAATGATAGCCGGGGTGCCTGATGGTGTCAAGTTGCGTGCTTGGTTGGGCTTCGGGGTGTCTCAAAAGGGTCTTGCTGTCGAGGACAGATCTCGATCGGATGCCAGTTGAACCGGCTGCAGCGGGAACCCCGCTCACCGGTGACAGCAGCCGAGGGGAGCGAACCGTGCCGGCGTCGCGTATTGCCGATCGACTCCGAGCGGGTGGCGGATAGCCCGCCGCGCTGGACGCGCCCGAATTGACAAGACGCCGGACGCTATCCTATCATATGTATTGGAAGCTTGCCGTTGCAGGGGCCCGGCGGTCAGCATGGGGTAGCAATAGCACATGATCACTTGTGACGGTTGTCGGAAGTCCCTGCGGCTGGAGGATCTTCAGACCGGGCGGGCCCGCGAGGTAGACGGTAAGATCTGTTGCAGAGAGTGTCTTCCACAGCAACCGCCCGTCCGTTCCCCGGATGCCCTCGTCTGCGATGTGTGTGCCGGTGAGGTGCCCGTCGACTATCTGCGACGCGGCTTGGCCGTGGTCAAGGCAGAGCAGATCCTTTGCGCGCGCTGCAAGATCAAACTCGAGCGTCAGGATGCCGTTCGCCTGGACGTCCGACTGATCGGCAGCGCGCTGCTGCTGTTCGTTATTCTTCCCATTTCGGTCGCTCTGGTGATCAACAGCGTCAATCGGCCGGTTCCGGCGTCGGTGCGGCCACCGGAGACAGAGCCGGTCGGTCAGGTTGGTTCGAATGACGGTCAACCGATGGTTCTGTTCAGCCAGAAGTTGGCACGCAAAGACAGACGAATTGCAGCGCTGGAGCAAGAACTCGAAGTGACCAGGCACCGGGGAGTTCGGGAGCAGACGATCGACGATCTGAAGCGGACCCGGGGCGAGATCCGCAACAACTATCGAGCATTGTTCAAGGCGGGACTGTCGAGCCAGTCGATCAGCGAGCGGATACTGGCGCTGATGCGGATGGCCGAGATCGGAGACCGCTCGCTGGCCGAGCTGGTGATCCCCAGCCTGGAAGACGAGGCACCCGAAGTCAGGGCGCTGGCGGCCAAGCTGCTGGGTGTCTTTCGAACTGCTCAGGCCAGCTCTGCGCTGTTGAAGTTGCTGGGTGACGACGACCGGTTGGTTCAGGAGTCGGCGGCCCGTGCTCTGGCTCGCATCACCGGTCGCCCACTGACCTATTTCGGTAAACGGACCAAGGATGGGCCGATTGGCACGCAAGGGCCTGGGAGTCGTGACGGATGAGCCGCTCTAGAGAGCAGCCACAGATCGTTACATTCGAATGGCGTGACCTCATCCGGCGCAGTCCTCCCTGGGCCCTTTCACTGATTTTTCACTTGCTGTTGATTGGACTGATCGGCGGCTACATCAGCACCCGTCCGCCAATCCGAACTCCTGCCGATTCGCCGATTCTGGGCATCGAGATGATCGAGGACGATCCAGGCCAGGCCCGGCGGCAAGAAGTCGAGGTTGCGCAAAAGCCGGAGGAGCGGCAGACCAAGCCGGACTCCGACAGGCCGTCGGACCACGTTCCGATCGGTCTGGCCGGGAGCGGGCAGGGACGCCGCGCCAGGTCCACGTCCAGGAGGCTGCTCGGGGCTCTCGACAAGGTCGAGCGGTTGCAGGCCAAGCGTGTTGCGGTCTATTCGCAGCGGACCGCACGAGGGCGCAAGGATGCCGTGGCCCGCTTTGGGGGTTCGGGTGCGACAGAGAGTGCGGTCGAGCGGGGGTTGGCCTGGCTGGCGCGACATCAGGACGCTGATGGACGGTGGGATTCGAACGGCTATCTCGAGCACTGCCCCTCCAGGCAAGATTGTCGGGAGCAGGGGGAGAGCGGCGGTTTCGCCGGGTATGACGTAGCGCAGACCGGCCTGGCGCTGCTGTCCTTCATGGGGGTTGGCTACCACCATCAAGGGGGACAATACCGGGGAACGATCAAGCGTGGGTTGGCCTTCTTGCTCGAGGCTCAGCAGGCTGATGGTGCGTTCCGGTTGGAGGCGTGCTACGGGTCGAAGTTCTTCTACAGTCAGGCGATCGCGACCTTTGCGTTGGCCGAGGCGTACGGGCTGACCCGGGATCCGCGGCTGCGCAATAGGATTCGCAGCGCGGTGCGTTTCATCGAGAAACACCAGAATTTGGCGGGAGGATGGAGTTACAAACCGCCCGCTGGTTTGGAGCGCAATGACAGCTCCGTCACCGGCTGGGTTGTGATGGCGCTCAAATCAGCGCGGCTAGTCGGGGTTCATGTATCGGAGGGAACACTCGTCGGGGCGATCGGTCACTTCAAGCGGTTGACCACGCCTGACGGGATGTTGGCCTACACCGACACGCTCCCGCGTCAGCATGTCGGCACCAACTCGATCACCGCGGTCGGGCTGCTCAGCCGCTTGTTGCTGGGCCAGCCGCAGTCGGCCAAGGTCGTGAAACTGGCAGCTCAACTGATGACGCAGGATCCGCCGAAGGGCTCACTCTGGCAGGAGCGGGACCAGTGTCTGTACTACTGGTATTACGGCACGCTGGCTGCCTTTCTGATCGGAGGCGAGACATGGAGCACGTGGAATACTGCTCTCAAGAGTTCCTTGCTCGGATTGCAGATCGACCAGGGGCACGGTAGGGGCAGCTGGCCTGCGCGCAGTATGTGGGCCCGACAGGGCGGTGGTCGGATCTATGCCACGGCGATGGCCCTCCTGTGTCTCCAGATCTACTACAAATACGTGCCCCAGCTGTTGCGAAACAGGACGAGCTCTCTGAGTCGCCACTGGCTGACCCAGACTGGTAAAGCCGGTCTTCGACAGGCGGGGGATTGGAAGCAAGAGGTCAAGAAGCTATACTCACAAGGTCACGCCGCCAAGTGATGGGAGATCTGTTCGGAACTGACAGCAGTGAATTGAAAGGAGGCGTGATGTCTCTCGCCAGGATTATGCCGGGCTTTGTCCTTTTCGGTCTGTTGATTGGCTGTGCGGCCCCGGCACAGAGGACCGACTCGTTCCCCCGAAAGAGTGAACGAGATCGTGTCTGGAATGCGATGAACACCGTTCTATCCCGCCACTTCCAGGTGCGGACCGATCGTTACATGGGTAGCGAATCGTCCTGGAACTATACCTACAGCGGTAACGCCGTGATTGGTGTGGGGAAGATGCACAGTGACGGATTCCAGAAGTACCGACTCAAGGTTGTCGGTCGAGTCTACCTTGACGACGAGGACTTCTATCAGGCGCACATTCGGGTGATCAAGCAGATCGACGTCTCGATGGCGCACACCATGGCGCGTGCGACCGCCCAGCCGCGGTATCGCTGGCGCAATGTGGGCTTTCACGACGCGATGGAAACTCAGCTGGCCAACGAGGTCGACAAGGAACTTCGCGGGCGGGCCAACCCCTACAGTGGACGTTTTTTCCGCAACGAGCTGCCCAAGACCCAGAAGAAGGCCAAGGGAAAGACGGATTTCTGATCCCTGGGAGAATACGCAGCTGACGTTGATGCGGTCGGTGGCGGTTTGGCTGGGACTTGCAGTCCTGGTGGGTATCTCCCCGCTAAACGCCTCGGCCCAGGAGCATAGCCCGCTGGGCGGGGCGCTGGCTGGTTTGTCGGGCCACTACCGCTTGCACGGGCCGGCCACCAGCGCCCTGTTCAGGCACGAATTACGCGAGGGGGTCGGCGCATTCTCGAGGGGTGAATATCTCCAGGCTGCGCTGGCTCACGCTCGGGCTGTTCGTGAGAGCCCGCAACATCCGGTGGCCAATTTGTATCTGGCTCTCTCGATGCTCGGCCTGGAGCGCTTCGACCAGGCGGTCGAGGCGCTGGAGCGCGCGCTGCTCTCGAGTCATCGCTGGCATGACCAGCCGATCGATCTACGCAAGGCCTTCGGCAAGGGCTACAGCAAGATCGTTGGTGGACTCGAAACCTGGCGCAAGAAAGCGGCCAACGCGGAGATGGGGCAGTTCCTGGCGATCTTCATCGGCCGCTACTCTGGCCAGTTCAGTCAGGCTCGCGCAGCTTACCACCAGTTTCTGGAGAAGTGGCCCAAGGCGCTGCTGAGACACCGTGGGTTGGGACGGATGTACGAGGCCGAGCTGAGCAAGAATGGCGCTGGCAGTGGACACCGGGATCCCTACGTCCGTGGGGTATACCTGTACTACAACGGCCGGTATCGCCAGGCCGCGGATGCCTTCTCCGAGGCATACGTGCAGCAGCCCTCATTTGTGATGGGGGCGTTGTTCATGGCGCATGCTCTGTTTGCCTCGGGCCGGTACGAGCTGGCCGCGCGGATCGTGATCCGTATGGTCTCGCGGGATGCCGAGCAGGTGGCGCGCAAGGTCTCCTTGTTGCGTGAGTTCTACAAGAACCCGGACAAGTTGGATGAGCAGGTCAGTGCGCTCAAACAAGCGCTGAAGAAGCAGCCGTCGGCCGAGGCGTTCTTTCTGCTGGCGTACATTTACTACTGCGACGGCGAGTACCCTGCGGCGCAGGAGTTGTTCACCAAACTGGACGCCTCCCTGGGTGAGCGACAGGCTGGATTGCGCGATCTCGCGCGGCGGATGGGGGAGTGGACCAAGAAGCAGATCCGGGGTGAGATCCAGCGCCGAAAGCCGCCCGGGGTAGCGTCCCCGCCTCGGATGACGGCCAAGGAGCAAAAATCCAGTGCGTCTGCACCAGGGGTCGCGGTCGATCCCGGAGAACTGCTCGAGCGCTGTGCGCTACATCTCAAGAAGGGCGAGTATGATGAGGCCAAGCAGCGTATCGAAGCCCACATGCGGGCGCACCAGGCGACTGCGATGTCCTACTTTCTCAGGGCGCGCGTGCATCTGGCGCTGGGGGAGTACGTCTTCGGCGGTATCGCGGTGCGCAATGGGTTGGCGCTCTCCGGAGACGTTTCGCGCGTCACTTTTGACTGGACTCGGTTCTATCCGTCCCGGAAAGCGTTCACGGCCCACATGAAACGGCTGGATGCTTTTGTCGACAAGGAAGCTGAAAAACCGAATGCACGTTTCCTGGCCGGCTTCGTTCATTACTACCTGGGGAGTTACGAACGGGCGCTCAATCTGTTCAAGCGGAACCTCTGGCTGGATCCGAACGACAAGCACTCTCGACTGTACATCTATCTGATCACCAAGCAGCTGGAGAAGGACGGCGAGATAAAATGACGGAGGCTGTTTCCAGGGACATCGAGAGTCGTAAACTCGAACAGGTCTCCGACCCGGTCGTCATCATGACCGATCTGCACGGTCGTCACGACATCTTGAAGTGGGTACTCAATCAATACGGTTCTGAGGCCACCTACATTCAGCTGGGAGACTTCTCGGATGACTATCGCAGCCTGGAGCGGATTGCCGGCCTGCTGCTGGAGCACGAGATCCATGGCGTCTACGGCAATCATGATTTCGGCTTGATGTTGGCGGTGCGGGTCAAGGCTTCGGTCGACCGGGTGTCCCGTGTGGTGCGCGACTATTGCTGTAAACTGACCCGAACAATCGAGATCGGTGACTTTCTCTTTTGCCACGCGCCCCGACCACCGACTACCAGACCGTGGTCGACGCCTGGGACCCGCGGCTGATCGTGCTGACTACAGAGCGGGCCAGGCCGATACTCAAGAGCATGACGCACCCGGCGACGATCGCCGGTCACGCGCATCTCTCCCAAGTACTCACGACTGACGGGGCCCGCCCCCTCCACCCCGGCGTTCCCTATGTCCTGGAAGACGGCCCCTGCTATGTGACGATCGGGGCATTGGCCGATGGCATCTACGCCACGCTCAATACTCTGTCCGGTAAGCGCACTTTGCACCGGATTCCGCCCGAGGCCATAACGCCTTCCGCAGCTCAGTAGTGAAAGGAGTGAACCGATGAAGCACAGAAGTAGCGGTTTTCTGGTCTTCCTGCTCGTCTTCTCGCAACTCGCCTTGGCCGGTGACAAGAAGGTGAACAAGAAGCTGGCCGCAGCAAAGGTCACGCTCGACTTGAAGGACAGGCCGCTGAACGAGGTGCTGCGCGCACTGTCCAAGGCGTCAGGTGTGCCGATCGTCGTTGACCCGAAGGTCTATCAGAGCATGCCAGC
>CAZANL010000294.1:755-6217 GCA_964486115.1 uncultured Planctomycetota bacterium | reverse complement strand
GCTGGTCATTCCACTGGCGGTCGACGGCACGTGTAGGATCGGCGAGGACAGGAACTCGACTGCCGTTAGCAGGGAGTTCGCGTACTTCTTGGGCTCTGGTTCTAGGCAGTCGAGAACGAGGGCGTCGCAGCAGAGTTCTTCGTTGGTTCTGAGCTGGCGTCGGGCCAGCCAGGTGACTGGGTTCCACCAGAAGCAGACGCAGGCTAGCCACTCCAGCCAGCGCGTCAGGTGATCTCGTCGCTTGAGATGAGCCAGCTCGTGGGCCA
This sequence comes from uncultured Planctomycetota bacterium, assembly GCA_964486115.1. Lineage (GTDB taxonomy): Bacteria > Planctomycetota > JACQVV01 > JACQVV01 > CAZANL01 > CAZANL01. Next base: position 5,951 of record CAZANL010000294.1, on the reverse strand, counting down.
GGATCAGGCGCTGCTGCTCGAGGCTGGACTGCTGGAGCAGGCCCTCGGGCAGGACCACGCGGGCCCGCCCGCCGACCCATCAGAGCATCGGCGAGAGGTGGGCCATCGTCGTGTGAATGGATGGTTTGGTCTTCAACCCCAGCGCGTGCGCGAGCTGATGTCCGGCAGCCTGCAGTTGCGGGCCGGCCCGCCGTGACGCCACGCGCAGCAGTCGGTTGAAGCGGATGACGTGGGCCAACGACCAGACGAGCACACCCATGCTGCCCAGCAACCAGAGCAGCAGCAGGACAGTCCGCGCCGTATCGGCGGCTGTGGCGGATGCCGATTCCAGCAGTACCTGGCCTGACTGGTCTGTGCGATCGTGAAGGGTCACTGGTTCAGTCTGGATCTCGCTCGAGGGGGTGGGGGAGATCAGGCTCGGGATGTCATCGGATGACAGGGTCCACAGCGGGGGCGTGATCAGCTTGAGCAGCACCAGCAGCCACAGCAGGTGCGCGAGCCGTGGGTTCTTTCCGCTCGCGTGCACCCCGCAGGCAACGAGTGCGAGGACCAGCGAGATACAGATGTTGTTGAAGGCGATCACGAGCAGCAGATCGGTCATCAGGCGTCCCCGTTTTCCGCAGCGTCGAGGATCCTCCGGAGTCGCTCGATCTCGTCGCGCGAGAGCTTGCGTTCTTCGATCAGGTGCGTGATCAGCGGGGCCAGCGATCCTTCCGTCAGCCTGGTCGCCAGAGACTCCAGCTGGTCAGATGTGTAGGCGCTGCGGCTGATTCGTGCCGAGAACTGCTGGACCGGTGGCTTCCTGTCGCGCGACACGAAGCCCTTGTCTTCGAGGCGCTGCAGCAAGCGCTGGACCGTACCGTGCTGCGCCCGGGTCGCATCGGGATAGAGTACCTCCCGGATCTCGCGAGCCGTCAAACGGTCCTGCTGCCAGAGCAGCTTCATGATCGCCAGCTCGGCGTTGGCCAGCGTTGGTCCCACCCGCACCTCCCTCTCGGGCTATTTACGACAGAGTGTCGTGATCCTGCGACACTCTGTCGTGAATGTCAACAGTGGGGTGAGGTTCAAGGGAGCCAGGGTGCTACCCCCGTTCTAATTCGAACTACCCCGGATCTCGGATCAGGAAGGTCCGGTATCGATCGAGTGAGTTCGCGCTTGTTCCCCTAGACCATCAACTCGAAGGCGCTGAAGTGGGCCTTCGTCAGCCAGGTCGTGGCCGGGATCTTTATCGGCCTCGGTCACCGCGAAGAGAGGCGGCTTCAACACGCCGATGTAGGCCGACATCCGGGCTGAATGTCTCACTCGGTGTGAACCGCAACCTCTGGAGCCGAGAACGTGCGGGTGATTGACGAGCGGGGGTCCGCGCGCGATCTCAGCGCGCGAACACGATGTAGCGACCGGGTGGGCGCAGGATGTCGGCTCGCACGGTGTCCACGCGGGCTTGGTCGGCCGTTCGCGGTACGACGATCACGTAGGGGCCCGCGTCACGGGTAGCCGCGCGCTTTGGAACGCCGTGTCCGAACGCGATGTGGCCGATGCCCGCGAGCACCACCATCCGGCGGATCTTCGGGTGCGTCTTCAGGTACCGGGCCGCCGTCTCGGCCATCGTCGAATCCCGGATGCACATCAGCTGGTAGTCACGTTCCCGAGTGGCCTTGTGGGTGTCGGGGCTGTGACGCATAAGTCGAAAGAAGTGCTCGCGGTGGGCCGCGTCGTCGAGCACGATCGTTTTCGGAAGCTGCTGGCGCAGCCAGGCCGGGATCTTGTCCAGCCCCAGCATGTGGATCTGAAGCAGCACGCTGCGCGGGAGGTCGAGGCCGACCACCGGCATCGAATGGCGCCGAGCAGTCCGCAGGATCGGTGCATAGAGCGACCACTCGTAGCCCCAGGTGCTCTTCCAGGCGACCTCGCTGAGGAACCGCTGCTCGGTGAGCTTGCCCGCGGTGTACTTGTCGAGCGCCTCCTGGGAGCGGTGGTTGAACATCTCCATTCCGATCGACGTCCTACCCGGTTGCTGCGCCAGCAGATCGATCAGCTGGGCCTGCGCGCGGTGGTGGCTTGCCTGGTCATGCATCTCCGAGACGCAGACGATTCTCGCCTGCGCCAGTTGCTGGCCGAACTCGGCCAGTGTGGTCAGCCGCAGTGTGCGGGTATCGAGCACCTTACCGCAAGCTGCTTGGGGGAGCTGCTGCGCACGATCGACATCACGGCCTGCGCCTGTCTGCGTCGTTTCTCTGGTAGGGCGCGTAGCGCCTGAGCGTCGTCGGTGTTCTGGGCCAGCGCTAGGTTTGGCAGGCAGCAGAGCGCGACAATCAGGGGTAGCACGTTACGTCTGTCGACATCGATCAGGTTCAGGTGGGAGCGGTCCGTAAGTGGTGCGTCCATCTCTGGCCAACATACCAGACTGCCGGGATGCCGACGACACCTCCAGCTGGCGTCTTCAGCGGCCCTGCGCCAGCTCCGACCGGCGAGGTGGACTACTTTTTGGGGGGCAGGTCAAAGTCGTTTGATCGCCCAATCGCGGTCCGAGTCATTTTGCGCTGGCTTGGTCGCCTGTCTGCGATGCTTGCCTCTCCGTGTCCTGCGCAGTCGCCGCCTTCAACAGGCGCATGCCCCTTTAACCGGGGCATCTAGATTCTCCTGACTCAGGTGATTTGGTGGTCGGTGTCGGCGTATCATGCCATCGTGCTGCTGGTGCGGCTGGGTGAGCTGCTCGAGGTGCCGAAGGTCAGCGAGTCAAGCCGCTCGACGGGATCTGTCGCTGAAATCTTGTTGGGCGGGCCTAGCGCGATCTAGGCTGGCTGACGGGATTTGGGGGGTGTAAGATCTGTTCGTGTTAGTAAGATGTCAGCGGTTCGCATGCTCCAGCCGCTCGGCGGGTTCCGAGTGACCAGCCATGCCTTCGGGAGCGCCGATAGTCCGCATGATGTCGAGGCTTGCCCCTCCAGGCCGCCGACCGAGTTGATGGCCTGCACCGAAATCATGCCGTCGCCGCCGGCCGAGCTAGCCTGACCATTACTGGGAGTCACGATCGATGGACGAAGATGTTCGGAAGCGCTTGAAAGAAACCGGCAGGAATGACCCCTGTCCTTGTGGCTCGGGCAAGAAATACAAGAAGTGTCACCAGGAGAGCGACTCGGCCTCGTCTCGCGAGGCGGACAAGGTGCTGGCCGAACAGCAAACGCCGGATGTGGAAGAGGAGCAAGCCCCGGAAGAGGAAACCGAGGAGCGCAGGAAGAAGAAACCGACTCCCGTACGCTTCCAGTCCAAACGCCGGTCCGAGAAGACTCACTCCGGAAAGAAGGTCGGCACCAAGGGCAAGAAATCGAACCTACCTCGTCGCTCGAACGGGTAATCCCCGGCGTTCGCTCGTTTGATTGAAGTGGTGGGGTCGTGCGGCCGAGCCCGAGTCCTGTCGACGTCGTGTATGGGGGGCTGAGGCTCTGGCTGACGGCGTTCAGTCTCGCGGCAGCGAGTTCTCCAACGCCTGACCCGACCTCCCCTGGCGCGCATCTTCCGGTCGCGTCGCCACTCGGGTCGCCCGCCTGCGAGATTGACGTCGGGCGAGCTTCGAGAGGGACGGGACAGAGATAGAAAGCTCGAACCGAGAGGTCGACGCCATGCTATTCTCGGGCCGGATGCGTTTTCCCTTCGACAATCTCTACGCCCGCCTGCCGGAGCGGTTCTTCGCTCGCGTCGAGCCCACGGATGTCCGGGCGCCCGAGCTCTTGGCACTCAATCATCCCCTGGCTGATCATCTGGGCCTCGAGGCGGATGACTGGAACAGTCCGGATGTGGCCGCTATCTTCGCCGGGAATCGCGTGCCGGATGGGGCAGAGCCTCTGGCGATGGCTTATGGAGGCTTTCAGCTCGGTCATTGGGTGCCGCAGCTGGGTGACGGTCGAGCCATCTTGCTTGGCGAAGTGATCGACCGTGATGGCATCCGCCGTGACATTCAGCTGAAGGGATGCGGTCCCACGCCCTTCTCGAGGCGCGGTGATGGACGCGCTGGCGTGGGTCCAGTGCTGAGGGAATACATCATCAGCGAGGCGATGGCCGCGCTGGGCGTTCCGACGACGCGAAGTCTGGCCGCGGTGAGTACCGGACAGCCCATTTATCGAGAACGAACCTTGCCCGGCGCGGTGCTCACGCGAGTTGCGCAGAGTCACATCCGAGTGGGAACCTTTCAGTTCTTCGCCTACAGAAACGACATCGAAGCGCTGCGGTTGCTGGCCGATCACGTGATCGATCGTCACTATCCGGAGGTGCGTGACGCCGATCAACCCTATCTCAGCCTGCTCGATGCGGTGCTGACGCGGCTGGCAGCATTGATCGCCCAGTGGCAGCTGCTCGGGTTCATTCACGGGGTGATGAATACCGACAACACCTCGATCGCCGGCGAGACGATCGACTATGGGCCGTGCGCGTTCATGGACACGTATCACCCCGGAACCGTCTACAGCTCGATCGATCACCACGGTCGGTAGGCCTATGACAATCAGGCGTCGATCGCGCAGTGGAACATCACCCGGTTCGCCGAGACCCTGCTTCCAGTCATGAGCGACGACCCGTCGACCGTTGTCGATCTGGTGAATGAGCACCTGGCCTTATTTTCAGGTCTGTTTTCAGCCGAACTCGTTGCCGGACTTCGTCGGAAACTGGGGCTGAGTACCGAGCAGGAGGGGGATCTCGAGCTGGCCAAGGCCCTGTTCGATTGCATGGCCGAGCAAGAAGCGGACTACACTCTGACCTTCCGCCGACTGTGCGAGGTCTCCGCCGTCGCAGCGGACGAGGACGGTCCGGTACGGGAACTTTTCGACGAACCTTCGGCGTTTGACGGATGGGTGGCGACTTGGCGCAAGCGTCTGACCGAAGAAGAGCTGGCGCATGACGGCCGGCAGGCGATGATGCGGTCGGTCAATCCGGCCTTCATCCCGCGCAATCATCTGGTCGAAGAAGTGCTGCAAGCCGCAGAGCAGAACCAGCTCGAGCCTTTTCAGACGCTGATGAAGGTCTTGGCGCAGCCGTACCAGAATCAACCGGACTATCCGAGCTACATGCTCTCGCCTCGGCCGGAGCAAGTTGTCCATCAGACGTTTTGCGGGACCTGAATTTTCTGTTCTCGGGTCATGTCGGGGGGCTTTCCAGACGCTGACTGGGTCGCTGCGCGAGCTGTGCAGAAGGATCCGGCAGGTG
>CAZANL010000294.1:0-745 GCA_964486115.1 uncultured Planctomycetota bacterium | reverse complement strand
GTGGGCCGAATCGGGTCCGGCGGACAGACGGCCCTCGCGCTTTGCTGAGGGCTGACAGAGCCCTTGACAATAAAGACGGAATGTCTTATCTGGGGGCGATCGTCAAACGCGTACGTCCAGGAGGAGCAGAGAATGACCAGGGAAGTCTCGCAGTCTGTGGTCTGGTGGCTGATGGTCGTGGGGCTGATCTGCGGCGGGGGAGCGGCGGCGTTCGCGCAGGACAAGCCGGGCGTGGAAACGCAGGACCTGGGCGACGGTTTTCGCGCGATGTCGGTCAACGGCGGCCCCTGGGCCATCATCGATACGCAGACCGGACTGATCATGAAGAGCGTGCGCGGACAGCCCTTCATCTGGGACAGCCGGACCCGGACCTACATGACGATGGATGCCGAGGGCAATCCGGTCGTCGGGCAGAAGGGCGGTGGCGGCGGGAAGGCCGACCCGAAGATGATCGCTCGGATGAAGGCTTTTCTGGGCCAGGTCCAGAAGCACCAGAAGGCGATGGACGGCTTGAACAGCGCCGATCGAAACAAGTCGGGCAAGAAGTCCGCCAGTAAGCCAGGTGGTGCGAACAAGAAGGCTCGGGCCAAGGACGGCTGGGGCAAGAAGCAGGATCCGGCCCAGGTGTTCGAGAGTCTGCTGACTCGCTACCTGAAGCTCCTGGGTATCGCCGGTGAGGAGGCCGAGGTGCTCCGTCCGCAGCTTGCCGCGGTCTTGCGCAAGCTGGACCGGATCCGCCGCAGCA
>CAZANL010000293.1:0-6240 GCA_964486115.1 uncultured Planctomycetota bacterium | reverse complement strand
CCGACGCCGGTGCCTCCCTGGATGTCCTGCGGGTCGACGGCGGGGCTTCGGTCAACGACTTCCTGATGCAGTTCCAGGCCGACATTCTCGGACTGCCGGTCGACCGCCCGGTGATCACCGAGACCACCGCGCTGGGCGCCGCTCTACTGGCCGGCCTGGGCACCGGATTCTGGAGTGACGCCAGCGAGCTGGCCAGCGCTCGCAACACGGACCGCGTGTTCGAGCCGACGATGTCGGAGGATCAGCGAGCCGATCTGTACCAGGGCTGGCAGACGGCGGTTTCACGCGTCCGCTGAGATCCGTTGCTACCGCATGCCTCACGGGAGACGACTCTGATCGGTGAAGCGCAGACAGAGAGGATCGGTTCGAGGCGACCAGCCTTGCACCGCCTGGATTGACGGCTGGCAGCCTGCCACTACTTCTCGAGTGACTGGCTGAGCTTGGCGCTGGCGGCGGCACGCGGTCCGGCGACCCGCCCCCAGGCCGCGAGGGCGTCCGCCTTTTGGCCCAGCTTGGCGTAACACTCCCCCATCCGGATCTGGATCAAGGTCTTCCAGGGGCTGTCCTGATGGTCCGCGAGATGTTTTTGGAAGGCCACCAGGGCTGTCTCCAGCTGACCCTCTTCCTGCAGGCAGACCGCGCGGAAAAAGCTGCAGTCGCGCAAGGCCCCCGGGTGTTTGATCTTGTTGATGGCGAACGCGTATTTCTCGGCCGCGCTGAAGTACTGGCTCTCGAGCTGCATCACCCGGGCGATCTCGTAGAGCTTGACCACCGCTAGCTGTTCCCGCTTTTGTTTCTTGAACGTCTTGTCCCAGCGATAACGCTGGTCGACGGCGAACGGGTGACTCCACAGGTCGACGCTGGGCCGGCCCTTGGCCTTGACCGGAAAAACCAGCTTCGCCCGGCCACTCCGCGGAAGCTTGCGCTGCTGAAACCGCTGCAGCAGCAGCTGGACGGTCCGGTCGGGAGCGACGAACAGGCTGGGCGCGTCGCTCGAGAGGTGCTTGCGCAGTAGATCCTCGAGAATGCGCATCCGCGGATAGTAGCCTCGGGGCTCGCCCACCATCAACAATACCGTCTTGCCGGTGTAGGGTAGATCGATCTCCAGACCGCGCCGGGGGTCGAAGGTCCGCCAGGTGTCACCGGTCCCGACAGCCACGAAGAAATCGTAGCGCAGCACCGCCTTGGACTGCGGCCGGGCTTCATCATCCTTCGGGACAACGGGCTCCAGACGAAGCACAGCCGGAAGGCCCGCCTGGCGCGCGAGCGCAATGTAGGCCCAGGCCAGCCGACCCGAGAGACCGAACCCACGCACCAGAATGCACAGGGGCTTGAGCGACAGATCCGGCTGGGCCCCCTTCTTCAGCTGGGTGTTACGCACCAGCCAGTCGAAGAGCGCGCGGGCCACGGCTGTCGGATCGGTCGACTGGCCCACGATGCCCCGCACGATCCGCCGGTACAGCAGCATGCGCATCACGTACCCCGTATCCTCACTGGTGGCGAACGGTGTCTTGAGGTCGTCGAAGAAGTGCTTGATCGCCTTGGTGTTCTGGCTGCCCACCTGAGCGCGGTGGATCTGCATCAGCTGGCCCAGCACGTACCGTGGGTAGGTCATTTCCGCGGCCAGCTTGTCTTCTAACCGCAGATAGCGATTCAGCGAGGAAAGGCCCTGCTCCATTTCGTGCAGGTTCATCGGCGCAGCCGCGACGCGGGACAGCCCATCGTAGAGGTAGACCTCGCGCTGCGTCGTCCGCACGGCCTTCATCGGTCCGGCGAGCTTGACCACCTCGGCATACTTCTTCGCCTGGAACAGCTTCGTCAGATCGATCAGCATTGATTTGACGACGTCATCCGCCTCGCGGATGATCTCGCTGGCCTGTTCGGGCTGGGTGCGCAGCGCCTCCTCGTACTTCTTCAGCGCCTCGGTCGGTTTTTTCTGATTGGCCAGTGACCGGGCATCGTCCAGCGCGGAATTGTCACAGCCTCCGATCAGCAGTGCGAGCAGTACCAGGACACGTATCGTCAACTGTCCTCGTCTTCCTCACTCTGCGTCTCGCCCGGGGTCAGATGCTCGTCCACGGAGCCCGTCGCACCCCCCCGAGCCACGCTGAGAATGTCCCAAACCTTCTGGATCAGCTCGCGACCATAGAACGGCTTGGTCAGCACCCCATACAGGCCATAGAGAAAGTACCGGGTCCGGTCATGGATCACGTCGTACTTGCCCTTGGCGGTCAGCAGAAGGACCGGCAGGCCCTGGGTGTGTTCGCACTCCCGCAAACGGTCGTAGAATTCGTAACCGTTCAGCAGAGGCATCATCACATCCAGGATCACCAGGTCGAACTTCTCGCTGCACGCCCGCTGCAGACCGACCTCGGGATTTGACTCCGTCTCGATCTCGAACCCTTCCCGCCGCAGAAGGGTCGAGATGACCTTGAGGATCTTGTCGTCGTCGTCAACCGCTAGTATTCGATGCTGCATCGCCCTGGCTTTACGTTTGGTTGTGAAGTACTTACGCAGCATCCTAATCACCCGGACCAGGACATCAATAACGAACCTGGAAGGAGGTCGCCTCGCCAAGTGCCTCTTCCCAGGCCACCTCGACGCAATTCACCCGCGCCAGGCGGGGGCCTTGCCGCGCCCACTCGATCAGGGACTCGACCTCCTGGCGAGATCCTTCGGCCACCGCCTCGACCCGCCCATCGGGCAGATTACAGACCCAGCCAGTCAGTCCCAACCCGATCGCCTTGTCCCGGGTCGTGGCCCGGTAGAAGACGCCCTGCACGCGACCGCTGACCAGTAACCGCGCTCGCACCAGCTCGCTCATCGGGCCGATTGCGTGGGAGACTCCTGGTTGGTCCGCACCGTGCCGACGATCTCCGCCACACTCTGCGCACCCTGCGCTTCCAGGTAGGCCCCGATCGCGGCGGGGATCTCGGTCAGCAGCAACGGGTTGACGAAGATCGCGGTCCCGACCTGAACCGCGGAGGCGCCGGCGATCAGGAATTCGACGGCGTCCCGTCCACTGACGATCCCGCCCATCCCGATAATCGGAGCCTTGTCGCCAAGAGCCTGAAACAACTCATAGACCTGCAGCACGGCCATCGGCCGGATCGCCGGCCCGGACAGTCCACCGGTGTCATTGCCCAGAACGGGGCGGCGGGTCTCGATGTCGAGCACCATTGCGCGAAACGTGTTGACCAGACTCAGCGCATCGGCGCCTGCATCGAGGCAGGCCTGGCCCACCTCGATGTAGCGCTCGGAGTTGGGGGACAACTTGGCGATCAGCGGAAGATCACTCTGTTCGCGCACCGCGGAAATCACGCCACGCGCGCTGTCCGGATTCTGTCCGAAGAGGATGCCACCCTGCTTGACGTTGGGACAGGAGATGTTGACCTCGAGGGCGTCGGCCATCCCCGTCTCGTGAAAGCGACGCGCAACCAGCCGATAATCGTCCAGTGTCCTGCCGTTGACATTGGCCAGGATCGCCAGGTCGAGTTCACGCAGTGGCGGCAGCAAGTCGGTGACGACGGTCTCGACGCCCGGGTTCTGCAGACCGATCGAGTTGACCAGCCCCGACGGCGTCTCGACCAGTCGCGGCGGGGTGTTGCCTTCCCTTGGCTCAGGCGTGGTACCCTTGATCGACATCCCCCCCAGCTGCTCCAGGTCGAACCCGGCCAGACCCGAGTAGGGCGTGCCGAAACCGAAACAACCGGACGCAGCGATCAGCGGGTTCTTCAGCCGCAACCGACCCATCTGAACAGTCAGGTCTACCACACGATCTCCTCTGCCTGAAAAGCGGGGCCCTCGACACACACCCGTTTGTGACACCAGCTGTCCGCCTGCCCCACGGGAACCACACAGGACATGCAGGCGCCGGCCCCACAACCCATGAACTCCTCCAACAATAGCCAGCATGGCAGCTGTCGACGACCGGCGACCGCCGCCGTGGCCCGCATCATCGGCCACGGACCACACGCGTGAATCACGACACTGACATCCTTCAGCCGATCCAGCGCATCGTCGAGCAGCTGGGTCACGAATCCCTTGAAGCCGATCCGACCCCCCTGATCCAGACTGTAGGCGCTCGGGACACCCAGCGCTTCGAACTCGGGTATCCCCAGCAGCGGACCGCCGAGCGAGCCACCAGGGAGCTCGATCTCCGGACGCTCGAACGCGGACAGCGGCAGTAACTCGGGATCCCGCGCCCCGCACAGTGCCAGGACCTTTCGACCTCGCGCCACCAGCTGTCGAGCCACATACGGGAACGGCGCAACCCCGATGCCACCCCCCACCAGCAGCGTCCACTCAGCCGGTTGATCCAGCGGCAGCGGCCGTCCCAGGGGGCCCAGGCAATCGAGGACCTGACCCGGCTGACAGATCGAGAGAGTGTCTGTGCCACGCCCCACGACCTGGCCATGGATCTGAAACCGCCCAGACTGGGGAAAGCAGTCGTAGTAGCTGAATGGCCGACGGACCAACGGACGCGGCGCTGGCGGCCACCGTCCGGCAGCCTCGGCCAGCAACTGCTCTTCGCTGTCGTAACTGCGAGGCGGCTCTTCGACATGCGGCACGAGGATCCCGACGAACTGTCCCGGCGCAGCCCGGGCCGCCATCTGCGGACCCTCCAGCGTGAGGATGAAGAAGCCGTCTCGGATCCGCTGGTTGTCGACGACGGTGCAGCGTTCCTGAAAGAACTGGCTCATCAGGCGAGATTCTAGCAGGGAGCAGGAAAACCGCTACCCGGGACTGGCCGACCTGAGTGACGAGTTTTCGGCAGCCTGGCTATCTGCGCAGCGTGGGTCTTGCGATATAATCCCCATCCATTCAGCAACGTTGAGCAATACCCACTCAAGTCAAGGAGTTACGCGCAATGGCACTTCCGGTACTGGACGACGACGGCTTCCAGGCACAGGTGATCGCAGGGCAGGGCACGATACTGGTCGACTTCATGGCCGAATGGTGCGGCCCGTGCCGGGGCGTCAGCACCGCATTGGAGAACCTGCAGGCGGACTATGACGGCGCGGTCACCTTCGTCAAGGTGGACATCGACAAGGCCCCCAACGCGGCGGCGCAGTACGGGGTGACCTCGATCCCTCAGGTGTTCATGTTCAAGGGCGGTCAGGAAGTCAACCGGATCATTGGCGGCCAGCCCGAGCGCAAGTTCCGCAGCTTCATCGACGAAAACAAGTAGCGACCGCGCCCCGAACCCGCCGGACCGAGCCCAAGGCCCAACTCCGCTAACCGGGCGGGTGCTTCACTCGAACCGACCCATCAGCCCCCTACGACTTCTTGCCTCCCTGGAGCGAGCGTAGCCGCTCCAGCGTCGCAGCCAGGTCGTTCTCGGCCTTCTCGTCCACCGGCTGGCGCGGAGCTCGTTCACGGACAGCCGTGTCCCGCATCTCCTCGGCCGGGGTGACCGCCGAGAAGGTCCGACCGGCTTGCCGGCGGCGGCGCGCCGGCGCGGCTTCTTCTCGCTGCGTCAGCTTCTCCACCTGGCTGCCGATGTTACCCAGCGCCTGCTCCAGTTGTGATCGGTCCGTCCTCTCGCGCTGGACGAACTCGCCCATCGCCAGGTTGATCTGCTTGATCTGATCGGCGAGCTGCTGGCCGTTGACCAGCGCCGGAGCGGTCGAGACCGCAGTCAGCTGCTCGTTTTCCCGGACCACCTCGTCCAGCTCCGATTCGAGGCCCTCGATCCGCTCGCCACGCTGGCCGAAGGCGGTGTTGAGGACTGTCAGATCGTGCTCGAACTGGGTGAGGGCCTGCTCCAGCTGGCGCTCTCGGCGGGCTGCCTCGTCGAGCTGGCTTCGCACGCGAGATTCGATTTCGTTCATCCGGGTGCGAGTCGAGGCGAGCTCCTGGGTCAGCTGGCTCAGCCGCTCCTCGCGGTCGGTCAGTTGTTGACGCATCCCCTGCGTTTCGGCGGTTCGCGTCTGCTCAACCTCGCCGAGCCGGGCCTGGAGTTGAGCGGCTTCCTGCTCGGCACTGTCCCGGTGTGCCTCGAGTTCGGCCAGGTGATCGGCGACCTCCTGGCGCACCACGTCGATCTGACGCTGCGCATCCTCCTGGCTGCGGAGCAGCCGCTCCCGTTCGGTCTGCCGTTCTCCCAGTTCGACCCGGGCCTCCTCCAGCAGCGCACGCAGCTCGGCGACCTGTTCCTCACGCTGGACCAGCTTCTCACCCCGGATCACCTCGGCGGTCACCAGCTGGTTCTCCAGCTCGGCCATCTTGAGGTTGGTC
>CAZANL010000292.1:0-6241 GCA_964486115.1 uncultured Planctomycetota bacterium | reverse complement strand
CAGCTCGAACCGGAATATGGCCTCCCACGCGGATTTGGCGGCAGGACACTGTGTGTGGCCTACGATCTGATCCCGCTGATCATGAAAGACACGTATTTCCAGCCGCCACTGAAATGCACGCCAAAATCTCTGCTCACCCGGATATACAAACGCCGCAGCCTTCAAACATATCGCAAGACGATCTCCAACTATCAAAGCGCAGATCACATCATCGCGATCTCGCAGCACACCCTGGAAATGATGGAAACCCACCTGGGGATCAATCCAGCCAAGATGACGGTCATCCACCCCGGACCAACCCCCAGATTGGAGGGGAGCGGACCTCGAGTGGCGGAGAGTCCGTACATCTTCTTCATTGGCGGTCTCGATGCCCGCCGCGACATCGACACATTATTTGATGCCCTGCGGACCGTGCATTCGAACAGCGACATCACACTGTATCTTGCCGGCAAAGATTTCGAATCGGACTCCCGGAAGACCTTCATTCCGAGCGACCTACAGGACAGGGTGACGTCGCTCGGCTATGTCACCGACGAAGAAAAGGCGAACCTGTATCGTCACGCCATCTGTTGCGTCTATCCCAGTCGATACGAGGGATTTGGCTTGCCTATTCTCGATGCCTTCGTCTACGACTGTCCGATCATCACCTACGAGAACTCATCGATTCCTGAAGTCGGCGGTGATGCTGCCATCTATGTGACCGACCACGCCAGCATGGCAGCTGAGATCTTGAAACTCCAGACCCACGCGGTCTACCGTGATGAACGCATCGAGGCCGGGAGGCAGCAACGGGAAAATTTCAGCTGGGACCGATCCGTCAAACAAACGGCCTCGCTGTTGCAGTCCTTGTGAATCGTCGGGTCAGCGCCCAGCCCACGCGACCTGATCTAGACCCGCCGGGCAGCATGTGATCGGGAGGTTCATGGTGCCTGAGAGCATCTCTCTCTGGTCCTGACCCGCCGTCGGGAAAAGCCAAGCCGACCCATGTAATCGTGTACTCTCGACACGGGTGAGAGCCAAGCCTGCGGTTAGCACCCGATCCAGGCCATGCGGCGAGGTCTGGAAAATGGCCCGCAGATCGACTCTCGAGCACAGCAGCCAGATCGAAAATCCTCAAAGTCCCTGGCGCAAAACGAAAGACACCGGCACGGACTGCATTCCTCCACTTGCACGGCAACACGCAAAAGCTGCACGCCACTAGTGCAGCCCCCCTGCCCTCCCAGAGACCCAGCGCTCCCCCTTGGGGTCGCTGGGTCACACCACAAGTTGGAGAGATCATGACTGGAACAAAAACGTTTTCTGGATTGAGTCCGCTGCTTCTGTTTCTCTCGGCAACCACGGCATTTGGCCTGCTGGTCACCCACTCGGGGTCACCGCAGGCCGAAAACAGGTCGAACAGGCCCCTTTCGACTGCGGCGACCTCCCCGGCAGGTGGCGCTTCCACCTCACTCGCCGCCTCCCACGTCGGGGGCGGGTTCACCCCGCTCGGGGCATTTCGGCGGCGACAACGATCATCCACCACCAGCCCGGCGACCCGCCCGGTAAGCGCCGCCACCCCCACCATCGCCCAGCCACATGTGCCCCCTCTGCTGGGCACGACCGCCGGCGGAACCTTCGGAACGGCCGTTTCAGCAGCCGGCGACCTTGACGGGGACGGCATCGGCGACTTGATGGTCGGCGCCCCCTTCGATAATGGTGTGTCCGTTCCGCGCGCCGGTCGCGTCCATTTCTACTCGGGTGCCACGCGCGCCAGAATCCATCTCCCGACTCCGGTGGCGGGGTGGAACATGGATGACGAATTCGGCCGGTCCGTCGACATGATCAGCGATCTCGACGCAGATGGCGTGAAGGACTTCATCGTCGGCGCTCCGCAGCTGCACATTCAAGGAGCGACCGGCTACGCACAGGTCCGGTCGGGCTCCACCGGGGCGATCATCTTCGCGCCGACGCCCCCGCCCAATCTCACCGCCGGGTCCGGCTTCGGTCATTCGGTAGCCGCCGTGGGGGACGTGAACAAGGACGGCAAAGAGGATTTCGCGGTCGGAGCCCCCTATGCGTGGAACAACGGCGGGTGGAATTCCGGAGTTGTCCAGGTGTACAGCGGCGCGACCGGCCTTGCATTCCCGTCGGGGAGATTCACGGGATTCGGCTCCGATTTCTTCCTCGGCTGGGATATCGACGCCGCCGGGGACGTCAACGGGGACACCCATCCCGACGTGATCATCGGCGCCTACGGCGCGGGAGGCGGTCGCGGCCTCGTTCAGGTACTCTCCGGTTACTGGATAACGAACGGTTTCGGCTCCGCGACCCTGTTCTGGAAATACGGCACGAACGCTACGGACGGCTTCGCATCGTGCGTGGCCGGAGTCGGGGACGTCAACCTGGACGGCTTCGACGATGTGCTCATCGGGACCAATTCCGCCAGCTACGCCCTCGTCGTTGCCGGCCAGGCGACCTCGACCAGCTCGCCGACGGTCCTGCACTCCCTGGTGGACATCACCTCGACGTCCTCGCCGGGGGTGAACTACGGAATTTCCGTGGCTGGGGGCGGCGATGTCAATGGCGATGGCATCCCCGATTTCCTGGTCGGCGGCGGCAGCACCCCGGCGGGAACGCGATCCGTCGTTCGCTGCTATTCGGGTGCAACGGGAACGATCATCCGTTCGGTCAGAGGGCCGCTCGGGGGGCAGATGTTTGGCCTCTCCTGCGCCCTTGTGGGAGATTGGACCGGTAACGGGGCCCCCGAGATCGTGGTCGGCGCACCCCTCCACGGCACGCCGCCCGCCGGAGCCGTTTTCCTGTTCTTCAACTGATCGCCGTGCCACGCAGACTCCACCCCCTCTCGGAGGGGGGGAGCCTGCGACGGGACGGCATACTGAAAACAGCCTGCTCAGCCCACATGCCGCTAGCAGCGCCCAAGCAACAGAAAAGCCCGCCTGTCTGTGCGACAGCCACCGCAATCACGTTAAAAGTGGCATGCGCAATCCTACTCCGCTCGAACCAGGTCGCCCAGACCGGGCCGGCGGGTCTGCTGCCACCTCTCGGCAGGCTAAGATGTATTCCAGTTCCCCCGCACCAGCCCGAGCCACCTGGCTGCACCAGAGTCCTGGCTCGACCGGTTCGACGTGACAGATCGGCCAATTACCGAGATCGTACGGCTGGCCGCCGGCTATCTGACCCAGGTCCTGGGCGTGGCGATGATGGTCGCCTTCTCATCGCAGCTGCCGGAGGTCACCTGGTTGAGCCCTCGTGCAAAAGCCTCGCTCGCACTCTGTGCCTTCTCTCCCTTCGGGATCTTCCTGCTCGGCTGCGGTGCCCGGCGGGACGAGGAAGGCGGCTGGGGCCAGCTGGTCAGTCTGTCGCTGCTGATGCTCGGTGTGCCGCTCTCCTGGTTCCAGCTCCCCATGGCCAATTGCATGCTCCTGACGACGGTGATGCTGATCGCCTCAGCGACGGTCGTGTTTGCCGAGGAGGCCAATGAGCTGCCCGCCGTTCTGGGTCGATGGGCTTCGGCACCCCGGGTCATCATGCAGTTCCTGGGACTCGCGGGCCAGCTCGGGCTGATCTATCTCATCCTCGCCTGAAGTCCGCACCGCTGCGTCCGGACAAACGACGGACGCCCCCGGACGATTTCCGGGCTGTCTCGGCCTGCAGCATGGGTGTGATCGCGCACCGAAAAACGACCGGCCACATGTGCGTTAACCGCCCACATTTCGTTATAAGTTGCATGCGCAAGCAGACGCCGATCAAACCAGCCCCATCCGGCCTTGCACCGGGCTCCACATCCAGGACACCGGCCGGTTAATATGCGATCGCGTCCCATCCATACGCGACCCACGCGTCGACGCTCGCCCAGCCCCTGGTACGACCTGCTCTGCATGAACGGACGCCCCCTCACCGAGGTCGCGCGGATCATCGCCAGCTATCTGACCCAAGCGCTCGGCCTGCTGCTGCTGGTCGCATTCTCTCGACAGCTGCCGAACACCAGCGGGATGTACCAGCCAGAGAACCTCGGCGTCAGCGCACTTGCTCCTTTCGCACTCTTCATGCTCGGCTGGGGGGCGCGGCGCGATGAAGATGGCGGGGGGCCCCAGTTGATCAGTCTGCTGCTGCTGCTGTTCGGCGGGGTGCTCGGCTGGGCTCGCCTCCCAATCGCCGGGTGTATGGTGCACACGATCTTGATGGTGGCGGCTTCTGCGCTGGTCGTCTTTGCCGAGCCGATCGCCCCGCTGCTCCACACCCGTGCCAGCCTGATGGGCTCCACTCCCCCATTCATCCTCCGATTCGCCGGCCTGCTGGCCCAGGCCGGGTTGATCTACTGGACCCACTTCGCAAAGCTGCCGTAGCAATCAGACCGCCCGACAAGATCGGCCGAGACACGCTCCGGCCGCTCGTCCGCTCCTGGAGCTGCCTCACCACTCGCGACCGTCCTGCTCGTTGATTCCACACGGGACCAGCGAGTAAGATCACTGCTGTTCATGTCCACCGATTCCGATGACACCCAGACAATCAGCCAGCTGCTCGCAAAAACCTTCAAGGCGGTGCGGATCGACCAGAGAACCGAGTCTGGAAACTCGCCAACCGACAGCCTGGGCCGTTACCGAATCACGGGCCAGCTGGGAGCGGGCGGCATGGGCGAGGTCTTCCAGGTGCACGACAGCGACCTGGGTCGCCAGATCGCGGCCAAGGTGATTCGGGGACAAACCGACCCGGTGATGCTGGCCAAGTTCGTGCGCGAAGCGCAGATCACCGGACAGCTGGGGCACCCCAACATCGTACCGGTGCACGAGCTCGGACTCACCCCCGACCAGAAGATCTACTTCACGATGAAGCAGGTCGAGGGACAGACGCTGGCCCAGATGCTGACCGACCAGCTAAATATCGAGGGCTGCCACCCCATCCGCACAGCAAGTGAAACGAGTCAGTCGGAAGTCCTCACCACCGAACGGTGCCATACGTCGCTGATCGCGTTTCTGCACCATTTCCTCAAGGTCTGCGACGCACTCGCATTCGCCCACAGCCGGGGCGTGATCCACCGCGACCTCAAGCCATCCAACATCATGATCGGCCAGTTCGGCGAGGTGCAGGTGATGGACTGGGGGCTAGCCCGTGTCGTCGGTCAGCCCGATCCGGCACAGTCGGACTGCACACTGGACCTGGGGGGGGGGGGGATCGCGGAGATGGCACAGCGCAAGGGAACGGGCGAGCCACTTATGACCCGCGATGGCACGGTTGCCGGGACTCCGGGTTAAATGCCGCCGGAGCAGGCTCGGGGCGAGGTCGACAAGCTCGACCGACGGTCTGACATCTACGCCCTGGGCGCGATCCTCTACGAGATGCTGACCCTGACTCCACCCTACGTCGGTGAAGACGGGTGGGCCGTGCTGGACCAGGTCGTCGCCGCCAAGCTGGTCCCGCCGACCCAACGCACCCCTCAGCGGAAGATTCCCTGGGAGCTGTCAGCCGTCGCGGAGCGAGCGCTGGCGGCCAGCCAGCGGGATCGCTACGAGAGCGTGTCCGAGCTGAAGCAGGAGATCGAAGCCTTCCTCCAAGGTGGCGTGCTGAAGGCCGCGGACTACAGCACCTGGCAGGTGGCCCGAAAATGGGCCCTCCGCCACAAGCCAGCCGTGGTTGCGGCAGCTTTGATCCTGCTGACGGTGGTGGCGGCTTTCATCGGGATCAGCGGGCAGCTGCGGAAGGCGCAGGAAGCCAGGCTGGAGGCACTGGCCAGGAGCAGCGAGGCGATGGCAGCACGCGGACAGGAGACGCGAGAGCGCCTCAAAGCTCAGGCGAACGAGCGGCGGGCGCGGGCCAGCAAGCGGGATTTCGAGCAGCTGGCCGACGTGCAGGCGATGCGCGAACTGCAGGCGGGCGCGGCGGCGATGTGGCCTCGTCGCTCCGGGCTGATCGGCCAGTATCGCGACTGGCTGGACAAGGCCAGGGAGCTGACCGGCAAGCGGTCCGTGCACGAGGCGACGGTAGCCCGTCTGCGCCAGCTGCCGCAGCGGAACCCGGGGCAGAAAGTCCTGCTGAGCGCGCTGGCCCAGCTGGTCCGGGACATCGATCGGCTGAAACAGCACCATCCGCGCGGCGACACGATCGCCGGCATCGTCGCGCGGCTGGCCTTCGCCCAGCGGCTCGAGCAGCTGTGGAAGGCCGACAGCGCCGCATGGGAAACGGCGCGGAAGTCGATCAGCAGGCTACCGGTCTACGCGAAGCTGAAGCTCCAGCCGATCCGCGG
>CAZANL010000291.1:0-6273 GCA_964486115.1 uncultured Planctomycetota bacterium | reverse complement strand
CAGGTGCATGTCGAGCGACTCCGGGTCGGCTCGTAGCCCGAACACGAAGCTTCGTGTCAGTCCACAGGCCGGGCACCCGTCACCAGTCAACCGCTTGACTCCACAGCTCTCGGGCAGTCGGTAGCCCGCTAACGTGACACCTGCACGATCCGGCGTCACCTGCAGCAGCAGCGAACCGAACAATGCGATCAGCGCCAAGATCAACAGGTCGCGGTCGGCGCGATACATCCGCTGCATCTCGTGCGGGACCTCTGGCATGACCCGCTAGTTTGCATTATCGTCGCGCGTGTGGCCACGCCGAACCGCGCTTTTTCGTCGTCTCTGATCAACTGGTATCAACAGGTCGGCCGGGACCTACCCTGGCGCCACCACCCCACGCCCTACGAGGCCTGGGTCGCCGAGGTGATGCTGCAGCAGACCCAGGTCGACACGGTCCTGCGTTACTATCACTCCTTCCTGAGTAAGTTTTCGACGATCCGAGCGCTGGCCCGAGCCGAGCTGTCGCAGGTGCTGAAAGCCTGGGAAGGGATGGGCTATTACGCCCGCTGCCGAAACATGCACCGGTCGGCGGGCATCTGTGTCGAGCAACATCGCGGGCAGTTCCCCGTGCGATTCGAGGATGCGCTGGCCCTGCCCGGCATCGGACGCAGCACAGCGGGAGCAATCCTCACCTTCGGCTGTGGCCAGGCTCACCCGATCCTCGACGGCAACGTCAAGCGGGTGCTCGTCCGGCTGGAGAACATCGACGAGGATCCGTCGCGCGGCCCCGTGCAGCGGAAGCTCTGGGAGTCGAGCGCGACCCTGCTCGCCGCCACCATGAATCCGTTCGACCACAACCAGGCGATGATGGAACTCGGCGCACTGCTCTGCCTGCCGCGCAAGCCGCACTGCGACGCTTGCCCCGTCCGCAGCCACTGCCTGGCCTACGCGGCCGGCACCCAGGCACAACTGCCCGTCAAAAAACAGCGTAAGGCGATCCCCCATCGACACATTGCCGTCGGCGTGGTTTTCAAGCGCGGCCGCCTGCTGATGCAGCAACGCGCGCTCGACGGAATGCTCGGTGGATTATGGGAGTTTCCCGGGGGGCCACAGCGAGACGGCGAGCCCCTGGAAGAAACCCTCAGCCGCGCCATCCAGGAGGAGCTGGGTGTCGTCGTGCGGGTCGGCGAGAAACTGGCCACGGTCAGGCACGCCTTCAGCCACTTCACGATCACGCTGCACGCCTATCGCTGCCGGTTCGTCAGCGGTCGGGCCATCCCACAAACCCGGCAGGCCTGCAAGTGGGTTGCCCCCACGTCGCTGAGCGACCATCCCCTACCTCGCGCCAGCCAGCGAGTGCTCGAGGTTGCACTCGATGCGCAATCGTCGTCCATTTAATGCATGACCGCAGTCTCCTCACTGCGCGCAAAACGCCACCAGGCACACACAAGTCATTACCCATAAAGATATTACATATTCCGGGGCATTTGGCATGTGACATGCGCTTATCCTGTCCATGAAGACATTCAACCTGCCACTTCCGACGCTCGGCGGCAAGCAGCTGTGGAGCGATCTGTTCTTTCACGTCGGCTGGCGAATACAGCGTCACTGTTACACCGGTACCCACCGACTCCTCGACCCCGCTGACATCCGCCGCGCCTGGGGGACCTATGAGGATTGTCTGGCGGCCTGCCCGACGGATCTCCGTCCGGACAGCCCTCAGCTGATCATCCTGCTGCACGGCCTCAGCCGGTCCAAGGACTCGCTCGGTACGCTTGCCCGACAACTCACCCAGGAGGGCTACTCGGTCGCCGCCCTCAACTACCCCTCCTTGACGCAGTCGATCCAGCAGCACGCAGAGCAGCTGGCCCAGCTGCTGGGAAATCTCCAGGGGATCCAGCAGGTCTCGTTCGTCACACACAGCCTCGGCGGCCTGGTGGTTCGCCAGCTGCTCGCCGACTCGTCAGCTCCGTGGCGCCGCCGGATCAGCGTCGACCGTGTGCTGATGCTGTTCCCACCCAATCAGGGCTCCCATCTGGCCGACCTGCTACATCAGAATCCGCTCTTCCACCTGGCGCTCGGGCCCTCGGGCCAGCAGCTGACGACTCGAGGTGCACGGCAGATTCCTCCGCTGGCCGACCGGTTCGCGGTCATCGCCGGAGATATCGGCAACGGAACCGACGACGGCACCGTGAAGATCCGTGAGACCTGGTTGCCGGGCGCCGAGGACTGGCTGCTGCTGCCAGCGGGACACACCTTCGGCATGGCAAAAGGATCTGTGATCCAGGCCGTCAAGCGCTACCTGGCGACGGGGTCGCTCAGACCGTCTGCAGCCCTGTCGAGCCCAGGACGGAGAGCCCGGATGCAGCCACTCCGGAGAGACCGCGCCTAATCCGCAACCAGCTCTCGAACCGCCTGGGCCGCCCCCGCCTGCGTCTCGCTAGGCTCCCGCTTGACGCGAAACTGGACCTGCTGCCCCTCTTCAACCTGCTCGAAACCCAGCTGGGGCTGAAGATCGGAGAGGTGGAAGAAGTAGCTGCGCCCTTCCGAAGACTCGATGAAGCCGTAGCCCCGGTCCGCGATCTTACGTCGGATCACGCCGACCATCTCCCGGTCGACCACCCCGTCCTCCGACCCAGACGGGACCCGGGTATGCATCGTGGTGACCAGCCCCTGCTCCCGTTTGTGCGACCGGCTGAATTCCCGCCGACAATCGTCGCAGAAGAACTTCTGGCCCTTCCGCGGATAGAAGGTGGTCCACACCTCACTATCGCCATCATGTCCGGGCGCCTCGCAGGTCAACAGGTGGCGCTCGTACGTCAACTCCAGTCTCTGCAGCAGATCGTCGAGCCAGATCGTGTCGAAGTCCTTGACCCCGGCCTCGTCACGCGGGTCCGCCAGCGCCGGCGAGCAGCTGCCCTTGATGCTGGCGATCGCTACCCGCTTGCCCAGGCGCCGCAGAGTCCTCAGCATCGGCCGGAAGTCCTGATCACCGACCACCGCGACCGCAATGTCGTAGGCACTTGGAATCGCCGAGTAGTAGAGCGCGCTGCTGGCCAATGCGATGTCGACACACTTCTCCTTCGGCTCGAACGGATCGCTGGGATCCCGGTCTGCACGACGCAGTGGACGCCCCATGAAATTGATCGGGAATGTCTCCACCTCGTAGTTGTACTCTTCTTTGAGCAGCTCGAAGAAGTCTCGCCGCCGCTGGACCGCATCGTCATCGCGGGCGTCGTGGTTGGTCGCATAGCTGCCGTAGAGGTGGGTCCTGACCAGATCGACCTGAATCCCGCCCATCTGCCTGCTGACCTCTTCCGCGAGCACATTGGGGAGCTTGCCGAAGTGGACCCGAAAGTCTGGCTGGCCGTACACATCACTCAGGCGCGGGGTATTGCAATACAGCCAGGTGCCGTCGATGAACAACATAATCTTGGTCATTGGATCATCCTTGTCGAATCAGCGATCAGATCGAGCGATCAGTGTAACAAATCCTCGACCTCTCTGACCACAGCCTCGGCCAAGCCAACGAGGGCCTGAAAATCGGACAAACGCATCGTCGTCACCGGAGAGTGAATGTAGCGACAGGGCGCCGAGAGCACCATCGAAGGGACCCCCCCCCTCGTCAGATGGATCGAGCCCGCATCCGTCCCGCCGCTGATCGGTAGCTTGTGCTGCCAGGGGATACCTCGCTCATCGGCCACGCTCTCGGCGAGCGCCACGAATCTGCGGGGGACCAGCAGGCTGCGGTCGGCAACCGTGATCGCCGCCCCCTGACGTTGACGCGTCGGGCACAGCGCGGGTTCGACACCCGGGACATCGGCCGCTATCGTGCCCTCGAGCGCCAGTGCGAAGTCGGGGTCGAGTTGCCAGGCCGCTGTGCGAGCGCCCCGCAGCCCGACCTCTTCGGCAACGCTGAACGAAGCGGCCACCGCCACCCCAGTCGGAGGGGCGGCCTGAAACCGCTGGAGCAGCCGAATCAGCGCGGCACAACCCGCGCGATTATCGAAGCCTTTGCCGATCAGCGCGGCGGGCTCCCCGCTCTGGCCCTGCGGTCCGAGCGGCCGCGCCGGATAGTGAATCGC
The DNA here is from genome assembly GCA_964486115.1 of uncultured Planctomycetota bacterium. GTDB lineage: Bacteria > Planctomycetota > JACQVV01 > JACQVV01 > CAZANL01 > CAZANL01. Next base: position 2,209 of record CAZANL010000291.1, on the reverse strand, counting down.
CGCCGGATCTCCGACTCGCACGCCCATCTCCGCCACTTCTTCCGCGCTCGCGGCCCCCACGTCGCAACGAAGCTGGTCCAGACGAATGATCCCTGGCTCTGCCCCACCCTTGAGGATATGGGGGGGAGAGGTGCCGAGGGACCCGAGGACGCGGTGGCCCTCGCGGGTGACGATCGTCAGGCAGTGCGACGGCAGGATCCGCTCGTCCCAGCCACCCAGCCCGACGAAGCTGAGAAAACCTCTCTCGTCGATATTACTGACCATGAATCCCACATCATCCATGTGGCAGTCGAGCATCGCCAGCGGGAGGCCTTCCGCGGCAGGCACCATGCGAACGAGCAGATTGCCGAGCGCGTCGATCTCGATCGAGTCGGCCAGCGGCTCGACCATTCCCGCGATCACCTGCCGGATCTCGTCCTCGAACCCAGGCGGTCCGAAGGCGTCGGAAAGCAGCGACAGCAGCTGGGCGTCACTCTCTGGAATCTTGGTCATGCCGTCATCTCCGGGTTTCTAGTAAATGGCAAAGATGCCACGCAGAGGGAGATCCCACCCAGGTTGAGCACGGTGCCAGGCGCCAGATGCTCGCGTCGAACATAACCCAGGGCAATCGTGCCGAGCTTCGGCGAGACAGCCGCGCTGGTGATCTCCCCCACCGGGCGCTTCGCCGCCTCGTGCTCGATCGGCGAGCCCCCGGCGGGCGGATCCCCCTCGACGTGAAATCCTGCCAGCCGCCGGTTGACCTGGCCCCGCGAGCGAATTCGCTCGACGGTCTCCTGTCCCCGATAGCACCCCTTGTCAAAAGCGACCGCATGCATCAGCCCGGTCTCTTGTGGGAAGTTGGACTCGCCGAAGTCGACACCCAGCCGTGGCACTCCGTGCTCCAGCCGAACCACCTCGAGCGCTTCCGCCGACGCGAGCGGCAGTTCATCGAACCGGCTGCGCAATGCGGATAGGCCGCCCTCGCCCGTAATCAAACGATATCCGGGCTGGCCGGTCCACGAGCAACGCACGATGGTCACTCCATCCGTCTCGGCGTGGCCCCACGGGCTGAGGCCGGGCGAACCGACAGCCGCTTCGGCGCCGGGCCCCTCGACGGCCAACATACCGACGCCGGCGCTGCAGTCGAGCAGCTCGACCTGATCCGCAATCGCGAACTGTCGCAGGCACCCGACGATCCCTGGCGCCCGCTCGGCCTCGCACTCGAGAAGGAAAGCATCCTCGCCGCACAGAACCGTCATGTCAGCCAGGATGTGCCCGCGCTGGTCGAGTTGAAACGCGTAGCAGCCCTGGCCCGGCAACAACCCGGCCACGTCTGCCGTGAGCATCCCCTGCAAGAAGCGGGACCGATCCTCCCCTCCCACACGGACCGCGCCCCGAGTCGGCAGAGCGATCAGGCAGGCCGCTTCCCGGAGCTCTCGATAACCTTGCATCGTGTTGCTCTATAACCGATAGTGACGACCGTGGCAACGATACTGGATGGGCCAATGGGGACCGAGCTGCTGGCGCGCGGCGTTCCCACACCGGTCCCGGTGTGGAGCGCAGCCGCACTCCAGAGCGCACCCGAGGTGGTCGCCCGGATTCACGCCGATTACGCCGCGGCCGGCGCCACAATCCATACCACCAACACCTTCCGCACCAAGCGCCGGACCTTCCCCGAGACCTGGGAAACCCTGGCGCGGCGGGCAGTCGAACTGGCCCGCTCCGCGGTTCCGTCGGGCCATCGGGTGGCGGGCAGCATCTCTCCCCTGGAGGACTGCTATTCTCCGGAAATGAGTCCCGAAGATCCCCGGCCGGAGCATCGGGAACTGGCGCGCGTGCTGGACGACGCCGGCTGCGACCTCCTGCTCTGCGAGACCTTTCCCCATCTGGGTGAAGGACTGATCGCCGTGGAGGAAGCGGTGGCGACCGGGACCGAGACCTGGGCGGCCTTCACCCCCGGCCCAGACGGTCGGCTGCTCGCACCCGCAGCACTGGCCCGAGGAGCGGTGGAGGCGGTGCGACGCGGTGCGACGGCCGTGCTGGTCAACTGCGTAGCGGCGAGCATGACATTGCCATATGTTCAAGCCCTGTCGGATCTTGCGGTACCATTCGGGGCCTACGCCAATGCCGGGTCCCCCGCCGAAGGCATGGGCTGGGAAGCGGCTCCCGAGGCGCCAGAGCGCTATCTGGAACTGGTTTCTCCCTGGATCGAGGCGGGAGCCTCGATCGT
>CAZANL010000290.1:4770-6278 GCA_964486115.1 uncultured Planctomycetota bacterium | reverse complement strand
TCGGCGTGTTCTTGAACTTGGCGTAGCGGAAGCAGTGGCGGCGATAGCTCCAGCGAGTTCCGACGTGCGTCAGATAGATCGAGTAGGGCTGCCGCGTCCCGTCATCATACTTGAGCAGCAGCTGGATCGTGTCGTGGTGCCCCTTGGCCGACGTGTCCGGCTGTCCGTTGCCGGTCGTGTCGACGCCCAGCTTGAATTCTCCGGGTGAGGCGGTAAAGGTCACGTCCGAGGGAAGGTTGATCGAGTTCCCGACCGAAGCCATGCGCTCTGTCGGCGTGCGAAAGGGGAAGTCCCGGGCGGACTGATAGCGGGTCGGGATGATCGTCCATGCGGCCTTCTCGTTCGTTTTTGTGCTTTCAGCGCTGTCAGCCACGGCCATGGCCGGTATTGCTAGCGCGAGCATCAGCGCAGGTGTCGCCTTGCGCAGTTGGTTGAACATCGGTTTCGTCCTCATTCTGTGGTTGGCAGATCATTCTGATTAGCCGGCACGAGGTAATTACCCGGACTTCCGATTCCCCCCCTAAATTTCTCTCGAAGTCTTGCAGAAGTTTTTACTCGATAGAGGTAAAGTCTTTCTGATGCAGGACCTTACGCAAATATTTGGGGATTGCTGGCCGGTGATCGGGATGGTCCATCTCGCTGCGCTGCCCGGAGCTCCGGGGTACGACACTCTGGAGGGCGTGATCGAGGCCGCGCGAGCCGACGCCCACGCCCTGGCCGCTGGGGGGTGTCGCGGCCTGATGCTGGAGAATTACGGAGACACGCCGTTCCGGGCCAGGGTCGAGAGCCATACCGTGGCTGCGATGACCGCCGTGGCCGTCGCCATCAGGCGCGAGGTGTCCGAGCTCCCGCTGGGGATCAACGTGTTGCGCAACGATGCCCTGGCGGCGCTCGGAATCGCTGTTGCCGTGGAGGCCCGGTTCGTCCGGGTCAACGTCCATCTGGGTAGCCGCTGGACCGACCAGGGCCTGATCGAGGGCTGTGCGCCGGAGACGCTGCGCCTGCGGCGGGCGCTGGGGGCCGAGCGGATTGCGGTCTGGGCCGATGTGGACGTCAAGCACAGCCAGCCGGTCGCCGACCAGCCGCTGGCCGAGCAGGCTCGGGAGCTGGCCGGGCGGGGCCGGGCAGACGCCCTGATCGTCAGCGGTTCGGCAACCGGCCGAGCCGTCGACCGTGGCGAGCTGCATGCTGTCAGGGAGTCGGTCAGCTTGCCCGTACTGATGGGCAGCGGGGTGACGGTGGAGAATCTGGCGAGCTTGCGTGACGGGGCCGACGGGGCGATCGTCGGCAGTGCGCTGAAACGAGACGGTCGGGTCTGTGTCGAGCGGGTGCGCGCCCTGGTGGGACAGCTCGGATGACGGGAGGTCGGGTGCTCATCCGCGGCGCCGGCGAGATGGCCACGGCCGTGGCCTGCCGGCTGCACACCGCCTGTTTCCGCGTGGCGCTGACCGAGCTGGATCGGCCGCTGTGCGTACGGCGCCGAGCATCCTTCGCCGACGCCGTGCGCG
>CAZANL010000290.1:591-4760 GCA_964486115.1 uncultured Planctomycetota bacterium | reverse complement strand
CGTTGCCACATTGGAGGCGGTCCGGGTTGCGGGTGTGGAGGCGTTCGACGCAGTGCAGTCGGATGGGCGAATTCCGTTGATCGTCGATGAGCGACTGAGCTGTCTGGAGCAGTATCGCCCCGAGGTGCTGGTGGATGCCATCCTGGCCAAGAAGAATTATGGGACCCATGTCGGTCTGGCACCGGTCGTGGTGGCCCTGGGGCCGGGTTTCACCGCCGGCCATGACGCCGACGCGGTGGTCGAAACGCAGCGGGGCGAGCACCTGGGCCGGGCTTACTTTCAGGGGACGACGGTGCCTGACACCGCGGTCCCGGCCGAGGTGTTCGGGCACACGGCGGATCGGGTGCTGCGCGCGCCCGTGTCTGGCGAGGTGGAGCCGCTGTGCCGGATCGGCCAGCCGGTCGAGGTGGGACAGCTGGTGGCCCGAGTCGAGGGCCGGCCAGTGCGGGCCCAGATCGCCGGTGTATTGCGTGGCATGGCTGCGCCGGGCACCCGACTCGGTGTGAAACAGAAGCTGGGGGATGTCGATCCGCGTGGCGATGCCGATCTCTGCGCGCAGCTCTCCGACAAGGCCCGGGCGATCGCGGACGGGGTTCTGGAGGCGGTCAGGAGCTTGAGGGACGGATGAGTGACCAGAACGCGCCGACCCGCTGGTCCCGGATACAGGCACGGGACTTCGATTATTTCGTCGAGCGCTTCTGGAGCCCGGTTCATCGCTTCATGCGGGCTCGGATGCCTTCGGTGCAGGATGCCGAGGAACTGACCCAGGAGCTGTTTTTGGCCTTCCTGCAGAGGGATCTGCTGGCCCGCGCCGATGCAGACCGGGGGTCGTTTCGGAGCTTCCTGTTTCACTGCGCGCGTCAGTTCCTGATCGATCGATATCGAGCTGCAAATGCGGCCAAGCGCGGCGGCGGGCGCCTCGTCTCACTGGAGCAGCTGGAGCAGGGTCTTTCGGACCAGGGCCTGACGGCTGAGCAGGCCTTCGATCGGGAGTGGTATCTGTCACTGATCAACCACGCCCGCCGGGGTGTCAAGGCGCAGTGTCAGGCTCAGGGTCAGGAGGTGGCCTACCGCGCGTTCCGCTTGTTCTACTTCGGCGACACCGAGCCCGAGCCCTGGAGTCAGAAGCGCGTCGCCGAGCACCTCGGGCTGCCGGTGTCTCAGGTCAACAACTACGTGTATCGCACCCGACAGGTTTTTGGCCGAGAGCTGAGAGCGGCGATGGCCGAGTACAGCAGCTCCGAAGAGGAACTGGATCATGAGTTGAGTCAGCTGAGCCAGTTTCTCGATGGGCATGGTCTGGCGGGGAATCCGTCGTCGACCCTGTTCGAGGCGCCAGCGGAGTGAGGGTTCCTCGCCCCCCAGTCGCGGGGGTCACTGTCCGAGAGCGGGTCGGCTGGTCGGCCGAGGTCTCGGGAGTCCCTCAGGCCAGGCCGCTGTGAATTCTCGGACCGGGAGGCTGTGCCTGGATGATCGTCGCCTCCGCGTCGAGCATCGTGTCCCAGCGCTGGGTGACCGTGTCCCGCCCATCGAGCTGCTCGGCCATCTGCAGGAACACCTGGTAGTGCCCGTATTCCGAGGCCCACAGTCCCTGATAAAGCGCGGCCAGCTCCGGGTCGGCAGAGTGGTCGGCCAGCACGCCGAACCGCTCGCAAGAGCGGGCCTCGATCAGCGCAGAGACGATCAGCCGGTCGACGATCTCGTGCCAGCCTTCCCTGTGCGGACCAACCGGCGTAGGTCTCGGGCGTAGGGGTTCTTGTGGGTATTGGTCAGCCGTCCGCCCCGCTTCAACAGCAGCCGGGTAACCTGCGCCAGATGGACGGCCTCGTCCTGCGAAACCGCGGTCAAGTGGGTCGACCAGCCATCCGGTAGTACCTTCTCGGGCCAGTGGGTGATCAACCCCATGGCGTTGACGGCCGCTTTGCGCTCGAGGTGGGCGTGGTCGTTGAGCAGCGCCAGGGGGTCTGCCAGAACGTCTGCTGCCCAGTCGGGGGGAGTCAGCCAGCGTAGAGGGAGCGGGTCCATCGCAGGGGAGAATAGCGAGAAAATTATTTTCCATGTTGAATTGTTTCAGATTGAAACTATAAGCGTGGCCCCATGGACGACGAACTAAGACAAGCAGCGGACAGAATGCAGCTGGCGATCCGTACCATGCAGCTGCGTCTGGCCCGAGTGATCAACAACTGTCTGGTCAACCAGGGGCTCTCGCTCCCGCAGTTCCAGGCAATCTCCTTCCTGGACGAGATCGGACCGATGGCGATGCACCGACTGTCGGCAGAGCTGGGTGTGCCGCGTCCGACCGCGACACATCTGGTGGATCGGCTGGTCTCCGGGGGGCTGGCACGTCGCCAGAGCCTCCCCGAGGATCGACGCGTCGTCCAGGTGGCTCTCGAAGATGCGGGACGTGAGGTGCTCCAGCAGATCCGTGAGCAGTTCCGCGGCTTCATCGTTGCTGCGCTTGGCGGCCTGCCTCCGGCGGATCGCGAAGGACTGGTCAATCTGGCCGAGCAATTCAGCCAGATGCTGGTGCTGGCGGGAGAGATGGCATGATGTGGAAGAAGCTGCTGGCTGTGTTGGTTGTCCTGGCGCTCATTGTCGGCCTGGTCGCTGCCCGGCCAGAGCAGACAAAGGATCTGGGGTCGCGGGGATGGCGGATGGTCAAATCGCTGCTCTACACGATCCGTCCTCGCGCGGAGGAGATCGAGCGGGAGGACCCGCTTCCGGTGGTCAAGCTCACATCGGTCCAGGCGAAGCGCTTCGTGCTGATCCGTCGGTACTATGGGGAGATCGAGCCCAGTCGAGAGGCTCGGCTGGCCTTCGAGGTCTCGGGAAGGCTGCGGGAGATCTACTCCCGCGAGAATGCCCTGGTGGGTACGGATCGACCGCTGGCCGAGCTGGATCCGGTGCTCTTCGAAACGCGGCGAGACCGGGAGAAGGCTCAGCTGGCAAAGGCCAACCGCGATCTGGAGCGCAGCCGAGAGCTGCGCAAGAAGAAGTTCGTTCCCCATCGCAACCTGCAAGACGCCGAGACAGCGGTGAGATTGTACAGTGCCGGACTGAAGGAGGCCACGGAGCAGCTGGCGCGGACCAAGCTGTACAGCCCTTTTGCCGGCTATATCGTTCGGAGAGAGGTTGAGTGCGGCGAGATGGTGCGGTCCGGCCAGCACGCCTTCACCGTGATGGAACTCGACCGGGTCAAGCTGGTGGTCTGGGTGCCGGAGTACCGCATACCCGAGCTGGCCGGCCAGCAGGTTTGCCAGATCCAGATGCCCGCCTTTCCGGGGAGGTCGTTCAGCGGCCAGGTCAATCGAGTGCCGCTGGCCAGCAAGCACAACGGGCGAATGTTCGGTGTGGAGATCGTGATCCCCAACAAGGACCGCTCGCTGCGACCGGGCATGATCGCGCAGGCTCGCATCGAGACCCTGACCCTCGAGAGCGCCTGGCGCTTTCCGATCGGCTGGGTCCGGCGGGGTGCTCGAGGACTCGAGGTGTCGGTCTTCGAGCCGGTCGGCGAGGCGGGTGAGGGGAAGCTGGGTGTCGTCCGTCTGATCAAGCCCTTCCGGGATGGCAGCCACTGGGTCGCGAGCGGTCTGGCGGGGGTCAGGCAGGGTTCGGTGCTCGAGGTCGTCACCGTGGGGTTCGAAGGATTGCACGCGGGACGCCGGGTTCGCCGGCTGGGCCAAAGATGAAGCTCACCGACAAGGCAATTCAGAAGCCCCGAATCACCCTGATGGCGGCGGCCGTACTGTTGCTGGCCGGGGCGTTTTCGTTGGCGCGCATTCCGGTCGAGCAAAATCCACGGCTGCGGATTCCGGTCATCTTCGTCGTGGTGCCTTATCCAGGCGCGGCGCCGGACGAGGTCGAGGACCAGATCACCCGGAAGGTGGAAAAGGAGATCCGCGGGATCGAAGGAGTCGACGAGATCCGCTCTGTCAGCCAGGACGGCGCAGGGGTCGTGATCGTCGAGTTCGACGACTCGGTCGAGATCAAGTCGGCCCGGCGGGACGTGCAACAGGCGGTCGACAAGGTGGCTCCGGAGTTTCCGGGGGAGACCGAGAAGGCGATCGTCCGAGACATCGCCTTCGATGACCTGCCGATCATCCAGATCTCGATCTACGGTCCGGTTGGGCTGCCGGAGCTGAAGCGGATCGCCGAAGCCTGGCAAGAGC
>CAZANL010000290.1:0-581 GCA_964486115.1 uncultured Planctomycetota bacterium | reverse complement strand
AACCGCTACGGCATCTCGCTGGCGACGGTGGCCCGCTCGATCGCCAGGCAGCACAAGAATCTCCCGGGCGGCCGCATCGATCTGGGCAACACCGAGCTGCGCTTGCGCACGCTCGGTGAATACGAAGGCCCGGATCAGATCCGCGACGCGGTGGCGCGGATGGGCCACAAGCGAGTGCTCGTGTCCGATCTGGCCGAGGTGGATCCATGGGGCCACGAACGGGTGACCTCGATCAGCCGGATCAATGGCCTGCCCGGGGTCACGTTGTTGATCAAGAAGCGCTCTCAGATCAACACCCTGAACACCATTCGGCAGATCAAGGAGAAGGTACAGGAGCTCGAGGGAGCGCTGCCGAGCGGGGTCCAGGTCGCATTCACCAGCGACCAGTCACGTGAGATCGGCTATATGGTCAGTCAGCTATCGGGCAGTGCGCTGTTCGGCAGCTTGCTGGTGATCGTGCTCCTTTGCTGGGCGATGGGGGGGCGCAACGCCTTTCTCGTTGGGCTGGCCATCCCGGGGAGTTTGCTGGCCGGCTTCGTCTTTCTTCACCTGTATGGGATCGTCTTCTCCACGATCTGTAT
>CAZANL010000289.1:4384-6327 GCA_964486115.1 uncultured Planctomycetota bacterium | reverse complement strand
GCCGGCGATGGCCTCGGCCTGCCCCACCAGCAGCCGATCACCCACGCCACGACAGACCGCCAGGGCGTCACCGATGGTCCTTGCGCTCTCGTTGAGGTTCCCTTCATCTCGCTGAAGGTTGGCCAGGAAACTCAGCGCCAGGCCCTTGGCCCGTAAATCACCCACCCGCGGTATCCCCTCGAGGGCCTGCCCGAGCAACGCTCTGGCCTGATCCGGCTGGCCCAGCTGATGCCGTACTCGGCCTTGCCAGGTCAGCACGTTGACCTCGATCCAGGCGATACCGATCTCCTGGCCGATCTTCATCGACTGCTGCAGGTAATCGAGTGACTCCGCCGGCTCTCCGGCAAGACAGGCGCCAAGGCCGAGGCTGAGCAGGCTGACCGCATGATTGAAGGGGTTGCCGTTCTCGAATCCTTGCTGCCCCAGGGTGCGGAACGATGCGTCGCTGGCCTCGAGACGTCCGACCAGCAGGTCGAGCGAGGCCAGGTTCATCCGGGCGATGCGGGCCAGACAAGTCGCGCCCTGCTGGACCAGCAGATCGATCCCCTGCTCGAGTTTCTCCCGGGCCGACACCAGCTCTCCGCGCATCATCAGATCACTGCCCTGATTGATGGCCAGTAAACCGATCTCCAGGGTGTCACCGAGTTCATGGGCCAGCTGGTCCGCCTCCCTCATGACCTCTCGCGAACGCTCCATCTGACCTTCACTGCTGAGGACGACCTGCTCCTGGCGCAGAATCTCCAGCCGCAATCGGTCGTCCCGTACAGCGGGGGCGATGTCCAGACTCTGGTCGAAGCTCCGTCGAGCCTCGGCGACCTGACCAGCCACGAAGTGAAAGCGGCTCAGGTGGAGCATGAGTTGTGCGCGCCGACGAGGGGGAAGCTCGGCGTCCGCCAGTACGCGTTCGAGCAGGGCCACACTGGGAGCGAACGGCCCCAACCTGAGCGCACGATTGGCCACGGCCCAGCAACAGGCGCCCACCGTCTGCCCATGACCATCCGCCAGACCTCGACGAATCGCGGCGTGCAGATTGTCCAGCTCCTGTGAGAGACAGCGAAGCCCTTCGTCGGTGGGCCGTAACGATTCGTCCCCGTCCTCGCCGTAGCGGGCGTAGAACGTTCCGTGGCGGATTTGGGTGGCTTGCAGGGTCTGAGGACCGGTCAACGACTCGCCCTGATCCGTCACGACCGCGTTGATTTGGGTTAGCTTACCGGCGGCGTATTCCTGAATCGAGTTGAACAGGCTGAAGCGTTCCTCCTCCTCGATGGGTTCGTATTGGCGGAGCAGGCTATGGTCGACCAGCGTCTGCAGAACATCCATCGGCCAGGGAGCATCATCCCAGCAGGACAGATCGATCACCTCTTCGGCAGCCTCCAGGGTGAAGCCCCCCTCGAATACCGCACACTGCGCGAGAGCCAGCTGCTCCCAGGGCTTGAGTAGCATCCAGGACCAGTCGATGGCGCCGCGCAGCGTCGTCTGTCGCTCGCTCTGGTCTCGGCGCTGTCCCTGGAGCAGCTTGAAGCGTTGGGATAGCCGGGCCTGGATCTTCTCCAGCGGCAGCATCCTCACCCGCGCTGCCGCAAGCTCGATGGCCAGCGAGACCCGGTCCAGACGGTCGACGATCTCGCCGATCACGATACGTTTGGTTTCGGTGACCTTGAAGCCGGGCTTGATGGCGATCGCTCGCTCCTCGAACAGACGTATCGCTTCGGAGCGAGGCAGGGGATCCAGGTAGCAGATATGCTCACCCTCTAGCCCGAGACGAATCCGACTGGTGGCCAGGAAAAGCACCTGGGGAGCCTGCTGCAGCCAGCGCCCCATCGTCTCGGCGGCATGGCTGACCACCTGCTCGACATTATCGACGACGACCAGCACTGACCCCCGGGCCTTCAGCGCATCGCCCAGCTGTCGGACTGGGTCGAACTGGGTCAGGGAGAGATCGA
>CAZANL010000289.1:0-4374 GCA_964486115.1 uncultured Planctomycetota bacterium | reverse complement strand
TCGAACGCGGCTCCAAAGGCATTGAGGATCCCGGGCAAGCTACTGGCCTCGGACAGGTCGACAAACCAGGCGCCACCCGGGTATGCGACAGATTGGATCTCGGCCACCCGCTGGCTTAGGCGTGTCTTTCCCGTCCCGCCCGCCCCCAGCAAAGTCACCAGCCGGGCGCCCCCAGCGAACAGCCGCGAGATCTCCCGGATCTCCTCCCGGCGCCCCACGAACGAATCCAGCCGCTTGGGCAGATTGCTCTTCTTCAGGTTTGGCGTGGTCAAGCGAGAGAATGTGCGTGTGGCCAGGGACACTGGCAGCAACTGTCGAAGGTGTTCCGGCCGCTCGAGACCTCTGAGTGAATGCTGTCCCAGGTCGATGGCCAGCGGGTCAAACCGGGGATGATCCAGTCTGTCCCAGCTGGACTGGCTCAGCAGTATCTGCCCACCATGACCCGCGCTGGCGATTCGCGCGGCTCGGTTGACCACCCCACCGAAGTAGTCCATCCGCCCCGTGTTGGGGTCGGGCTGGCAAATCGGCTCTCCCGTGTGCAGCCCCATGCGAACTCGCAATCCACGAAAAATCGGCCGACCGCCGTCGGGGAGTATCAACTCGGCTGCTTCATCTTGCGCGAGTATCCGGTCTGACCAGGCCGCCTCGACCAGCGTATCCTGCAAATTCAGGCACCAGTCAGCGGCGGCCGAGGGGGATTGGAAGGCCACCATGAAGGCGTCGCCTTCGGTCTTGACCTCGTATCCCCCGGCATTCGAGATTGTCTCCCGCATGATCTTGTCGTGCAGCGAGAGGGCCTCGCGCATCGGTTCAGGCACACGATCCCACAGGACGGTCGAGTCCTGCACGTCGGTGAACACGAGAGTCACCTCCCCGGTCGGTGGATCAACCACAACAGCTCCCACGTCGAACGGGTGGCGCTGGGAAATCCGGCGTCAGACCGCGGATCAGGACCGGGGGAAGACGGGTTCCAGGCACTCTTTGGCACGGGGGCTGAGGATCCCACAGGGGTCCTGGTTTCATCCCGGCTAGCCTACCAGAAGGAGGTACTCTGGGTAAGGCACAGCCGGTGCTATCCGCCATGGTCCCGCCGGCCACAGATTCCATGTAGCTGGCCCATCCGGTGTCCGGTCCGTTGACTGCTTCCCCTGCACTCTGGTATGTCTGGTGGTCATGAAAAAGACGATGCTCGCTTGCGCCCTACTCGGGCTTGTCCTCTCCACCTCCGTTGCGCAGGAGCCGAAGAAGATCGAATGGGCCAAGAGCCTGGCAGCAGCGATGGCGCTCTCGGCCAAGGACGGCCGCCCGGTGATCAGCTATTTTACTTTCGATACCTGATTCTGGTGCAAGCGTCTGGAAAAGGACGCATTTGCAGACGCCGCGGTCGTGGCACTCAGTCGCAAATTCATCTGGGTCGAGATCAATCGAGACAAGGTTCCCGAGCTTCCGAAGAAATTCGGCGTCTTCGCCTATCCCTCGCTGATTGTTCTTGGCGCCAAGCAGGAGAATATCTTCCGCTTCAAGAGCTACATGAAAGCTCCGGAGTTCATCGGCAAGCTGAAGACCGGGCTGTCCCGCTACGCGCTGTACAAGGCGGGCAAGGAGTGGGACTTGCCGGGTACGCGGCCAGCGAAGATCTGCGACGTCGGGGAGGTCAAGATCTTGCCTGCGCCAGAAGATGGGCGGGCGTCAGGGCTAGCCTTTCTGGGCCAGAACTTGTGGGTCGTGCAGTACCCCAAGACCAAGCCTGGGCAGTGGAGCGTCCCGGGTCCGAAGAAGCTGAGGCAGGTGGCCTGGCCCGCAGGCGAGGTCCAGGGTACTTTCTCGCTGGAAGGTCTGATCAATGACATCTGCAGTGACGGCAAGGTCTTGTATTGCTTGGACTACGGTTGGACCACCGGCAAGGCGCCGATCAACGTGGTCGACCCCAAGAGTGGCAAGACACTGCGCAAGATATGGACCAAGGCAAACCTGGGCAACAGGGCTCACTCTGCGCGCGGGATCACCTTCGCTGAAGGGCAGCTGCACGTGCTGGATAGTTCCAAGCGTCTGGTCGTGGTGGTCGACCCCAAGACCGGACGTCGCGTGCGAGACGTCAAGCTCTCCGTGAGCAAGCTGAGTGGACTGGCCCACGATGGGAATAACTATGTGCTGGGCGGCAAGGACCACATCTACTGGTTCGATGCCCGGACCGGCAAGCTCTCGCGCAAGATCGCCGTCAACTATCCTGTTGGATGCCTGGCAATCCGAGATGGTCGCCTGTTTCTGATGGAGCAAGAGAGCTACGGCTACGACAGGCAGCATCGGCGGGTGCGGATCTGGCCGCGCAAGATGGTGATCTACCAGCTCTCGCTGCCCACGAGAAAATAGCGGCTAGTGGCGAGACGGTATCAATCTGTACGCGGGTCCATCAAGCTCTTGCGCTTGTACGCCTGCTTCACGCTGAACTGCTCGACGTTGATCGAGCCTTCGAAGGTGTTGGAGTAGATCGGCTTGGCCTGGCGCCCGATCGACACGCGAAAACGCATCTGGGTCTTGACGCTCCCGCTGTAACGCGGCACGGTGAACTCCCAGTGCTGGTTGGTGTCGAACATCACCCGGTGATAGCTGTTCCCACAGAAAGTGCCCGGCATGTATTCGAGCGGACGCCACTTGCCCTTGGCGTCTCGAGCCTCGCGGATGATGTTTACTGCGCTGTCCTGGGCCAGAATGGCGATCCGTTGGCCCGTCTTGTTGACCAGCAGCAGGCGGAAGCCCTCATACTTCTTCCAGAACGGGACCCGACTGCTGGGCAAGGCAAGCAAGGTCAGCTTGCCTGAGGGAAGCTTGAGCTTGGCGTGCGTCTTGTTCAGCGGACGGGGGTGGTTCTCCGACGGGCCAAACCCCCCGAAGGCTTTCTCGTCGACGATCTTGCTGCTGGCCCGGCAGTAGGTCCGCAGCATGTATTTGATGTTGACCGCCTTGAGCGGCTTGCGTCCTTCCGCTCGATCGGCGTCCTTGTCCGCTTGAACAGCGATCGAGCAGAGCCAGAGGGTTATCAGCTGGCATGTGAGCGTGATGAGTGGGCGCATTCGGTGTCTCCTTACTCACCTTGGACGAGAATGACGCTCATCGGTTCCAGGGTAAGACGATTAAACCGTGTATTATTACGTACCGAATGACACGCAGGACCATCGCGGGATCAGTCAGGGGAGTGAGGCGAGCCAGCTGATACACCCCAGTCCAGCGGTGAGAACCAGATAGTCGATCGTGCCCCAACGCCGCCGCCTGCTACCCCATCGATCGATCCACATTGGCAGGAATGCGCCGAGGAACAGCGTCGTGCACAGACGGTTGACGGGGTCCTTGTGCTGCGGGTTGTATTCGGTGCCCATCGCGCAGATCACGGCGCTGGCTAAAATCACCACGCTTATGCTCTGTGCCGTGGTTGAGAACTTGATTGTCCGACTGTCACAGACCGGCGGCTTGTCGGGAACGCTTCCCGTTCCGAGAAAGTCGATCCAATCTCCCACCGTGTGCAAATGGGGCGAGGCTTGCCATGTTTCGATTCCGAGCTCGTCTTCGAGCTGTTGCATGAACAGTAGGATCGCATTGGCGTCGAGGTCCGCCAGCAGCAGGTCCTCGTTCAGGTCGTCTTCGGGCCGTAAGTTCGCCAGGTCGAGGCCGTATTGGGTCTCTAAATGGAACTGTACCCGGTCGGCCATGTGGGACTGCCATTCGCTATCGGGATAATATACTTGGCCGAACGAGGCATCGGACGCCGGGGATCGGTAGGCCAACCGAGCGCAGATCCGCCGGCGGACCAGCGGTTTTTTGAACAGCAACGAGAGGGTCGCCAGCCCGCTGAGTGTACAGAACACGCCAATCAGGATTTCTGTCATGGCGGCCTGTTTAATGCGCGGGACGTGGTTGCCTGGATCCCAGACTCGCGCCCCTGGCGGGCGTCCTGCGCTCGGTTTGGACTCGGCGTGGCCGCCGAGACGTGGGACCGCAGCTGGCCTTGTGCCCGGACCCACGCAGGGTCCACTTCCGCTGGGTTACCTCTTCGGCGCAAAGAGTTGCTGGAGCTGCTTGAGCGTATGAGCGTTGCCTGCATTGAAGAACTCGTACATCTTCTTGGACTCAGGGTCGTCCGTGAATCCCAGGCCCACCACGCTGACCCGCGACTGGGTCTGCCCCACGGCAGTGATGTAGACCACGGTCCACATGGTCTTGATTGATTAGGGAAACGGAAAGCCGGTAGGCGCTTTGGTGACCCGGAATGACAGCATGTGTTGCGGGTCATAGCCGATGATCGTGTTCTCGATGGTCTTGTCGTCCTGCATTGGCTCGCCGTTCAACGGGAATCTGAACAGCGCGTTTAGCGTTAGGATT
>CAZANL010000288.1:0-6333 GCA_964486115.1 uncultured Planctomycetota bacterium | reverse complement strand
GTTCTGGATCTCCGTTGGTATTGCCTTGCTGGCAGCGGATGTGCTGCTGGGTTCAGAGCGTCATTCGGCTTTTTTCCAAAGCTCCCCGATCCCGGTGGCTATTCAAGGGGTGAAGCCGATGAGTATTTGATATGTGGTGACTGCTGAAGGGAGGAAGAAGGCATGACGCAGGAGACGAACACTCGGAAGTGGGTTCCCGCCCTGGGGCTTGGCCTAGCTGCGAGCTTGCTCGGTTGCCTCGCGCTGACGGCGCAGACCGAAGGGGACCCGTCCGCCGCGCTGGCGGCTCCCCTCACGGCCCCACCGATCGCCCTGGCCCGGCTCTGGCAAACGTGCGCGGCGACCCACACCGCTGCCAGTCGCGTTGCGGTGACGGCCACGCAGTCGGCGCAGTACGGAGACCCTGGGTCGAGCGCCTCGAACGCGCGGACCGTTGCCGCGCTGCGCGACGGAGTATACTACGGTAGCCACGCCCCGGTTCCCGGTCTGATCCAGGAGACACCGTATGAGCGCCCTCGCGCGTCGTCTGTCGTTGTTCGCTCTCGTCCTCGGCTGTGCCCTCGCTCGATCCGCCGCGCAGGAGCCGGGCCGGATCGAGCAGGCGCGTACGCGCTACCCGCCCCGGCTGACTCGCGCGCTGTTGCGCGGAGAGGTCCCGGCTCCCGAGGGATTCGACCGGCTCGTCGAGCAGCGCCTCGGAGTGGCCCGCCTCGCGGCGCTGCGCAAGGCCCTCCAGCAGGTCTCGGGTCGGGACAACGACATCGCGGCGCTCTGCCTGCTGGCGCTGAAGGTGCCCCCCGGCTCCCTGGGCCGACCACCTGCTGCGCAGCAAGCCGGTCGCATGTCGGTCCGGCGGATCGCCTCGCGCTACCGGGTCGCACCGGGCAAGACGTCGGGCTGGTTCAGGACCGGTCAGCCGGCGGACCTGATGCTCTCGGGGATCGGCTTCAACGACACCGGCGGGCCGCTGCTGTTCAACCACCCGATGGGGGTCGCCAGTGACGGTCGGCGCCTGATCGTCAGCGATACCTACAACAATCGGATCCTGATCTGGAACCGTCTACCCGCCGGCAATCTGCCGCCGGACCTGGTGCTGGGACAGAAGAACTTCCGGACCAACAACCCGGGTCTCGGGCGCGATCAGCTCAACTGGCCCGTGAGCGTGGCGACCGATGGACGGCGGCTCGTCGCGACGGACACCAACAACGATCGGATCCTGATCTGGAGTGCGTTCCCGACCCGCAGCGGCGCCCCGGCCGACATCGTGATCGGCGCCCCGCGCGAGGGGGTGCGCGTCTCCCGCACCCGGTTTCAGTGGCCCTGGGGCGTCTGGACCGACGGCCGGAAGCTGGCGGTCAGCAGCACACGCGGCGGCGGGGTGCTGATCTGGAATTCGTTCCCCAGTCGGGATCAGCAGGCGGCCGACATCGTCCTGCGTGGGGGGGGCAAGCTGGGGACGCCGCGCCACATCACCAGCGACGGAAGGTCGCTGATCGTCGGAGACCACAACCCTCGCATGGGAGGCAGCGCGTCCGGGACGTTCTTCTGGAACTCGTTTCCGACCCGGCAGGACCAGCCGTTCGATTACTTCAGCGAGAGCCCCTCCGATCGGCACGAGCCGTGGCTGCGGGGCGCGTTTGGCCCCAAGGGCAAGCTGTTCCTGCTCGGCAGCCAGCTGCATGTCTGGGCGAGCCGGCCCAGCAGTGCGCGGGACCGGCCGGCGCTCTCGGTCGGCGGATACGACTTTCGCGCCGGCGACCACACCTCGCTGGCCCTGGCCGGAGCGCGGCTCTACGTCTGCGCCGGCAACCGGAACATGATCGTCGGGTACCACCGGGTCCCGACGCGCCCGAATCAGCGACCTGACTTCGCCATCGGCAGCCCCGACATCCGGACCAACACGCTGGACACGAACTTCGTCATCAGCAATCCCGTGCCGGCCTCGAACGGGAAGAACCTCTTCGTGGCGTCGGATTTCGACCGCAGGCTGTACGTCTACAACCAGCTGCCCGACCAGAGCGGCGCGCACCCCAATCTGGTCTACCAGCTGCCGTTCGCTCCGTGGGACATCGCCCTGTCCGGGCAGCGCCTGGCGCTGGCGGGCAAGCGCACGCTCTGGGTCTGGGACAAGCTGCCGCTGAACGGGCAGCCACCCGATCACATCTATCGGGGTGGGATCGGAGGGGTTCGGTTTGGCGAACTCCGCGGCGTGGCGCTGGACCAGCAGCATCTGTACCTGGGTGACCACGGGGCCGGGAAGCTCCACGTCTGGGACAGGCTGCCAGGCAAGGACGCCCGGCCGAAGTTCACCTTCGAGGTCCCGGGGGTCTGGCGCCTGGCCAGCGATGGCAAGATGCTGGCGGTGGGGACCTTCGACCGGCACCGGGTGTTGCTATACCCGGTCGGTCGGCTGGGATCGAAGGCCGGACCGCTGGTCGTGGGGCGGCCTCCTGGGCGGGGCCGGGGGGAGCAGAACATGTTCAACACAGTGCCCTCCGCGCTGGTCCACGGCGGCGGGCTGTTCGTCGTCGACGGGGGGTTTCACCGGGTGCACGTCTGGCGCCGGGTCGCGGACGCGGTCGCGGGCAAGCGCGCCGACGCGATCCTCGGCGCGCAGAATTTCCGGGACCGCAGGCCCGGGATCGGCTCGGATCAGCTGTTCAGTCCGGCCGCGCTGGCCTTCGACGGCAGCTACCTGTGGGTCGGAGAGACCAAGTTCTCCGAGCGTCTGCTGCGTTTTCGGCCCGGGCGCTAGCAGGTTCGCTGGCGCGTCTCGCCCGGGCGCTGCCGGGCGAGGGGAGCCACGCACCCGCGATGCTATTGGAGGAGGGGAACGCGACCGGTCTGGAGCGAGTAGACCGCGCCAACAGTCTGGATCGGGCCATCTTGCTCCAGTTCAGCCAGAATTGGGCTGCGGGTTCGGAGGGCTGCCAGCGTGAGCCTGACATTCCGCTCGACGACGGTCGCGACAAGGGCTGGGTTTTTGAAGTCCGCGTACCGGGAACCGAACGGGCAGTCTCGACGGCGGGGGCAACCTTGCGCAGGAGCGCGGTTACGTTGCCGAGCTGGACGTCATCACAGGCCTCCTTCACCGCCCCGCACGCCTCGTGGCCCGTCACGACGATGACCTTGACGCCTGCGATCTTCGCCGCGTATTCCAGCGATCCGAGCGGATCTTCAATGCTCCACATTCCCGGCGAGACGGCCGGCAAAGAGATCGCCAATGCCCTGGTCAAACACCTGCTCGACGGGGACGCGTGCGTCAATGCAGGAAAGGATGGCGGCCTTGGGTGACTGGGCCGAGGTGGCCATGCTCCGGCGAGCCAGCTAGGCCTCGGCAACCCCACGGGGGGCTCCGGCCTTCCCGCTCTTCCACACGAAATCAGCGCGCAGAATTCACTCGCGCACTGTATCAGCAGGCTGCTAGCAGGAACGTACCCGCCCCACAATCAGCGTCAAGCAGTCCAGTTCAGAGCGCCACCGCCCATCCCACCCGGAAATCAGCCTCAACCGGTCTGGTTCGGCTGATGACCGCCCAGTCATCCTGTATCGAGGACCCATGTGGCACGCCTCCCGGGCAGCGTTGGCCATCACGCATTGGGTGCTGTATCCGCTCCAGAAACCCTGTATATTGCCCGCCGACATGTATACGCAACTCGCACACCTGGATCTCGGCACCGGGTCGCTGATCATCCAGGTCATCGTTGCGCTGGCGATCACCTGTCCTGTCGTGTTCCGGCGCGATCTGTTGGGTCCGGTTCCGGGCCTGTTGGGCGAGAGACAACCGGAACGACCGAAGACCCGAACGTGGATACTTTCCAGACGATGAGCCTGGCGGATCGTCTGGATCCCGACCATCCCCGGTCGCTGTCTCCGTTTGTGGTCGCGTAGGTCTGGGCCTTCATCGTGTTGCTGCCGGGACTGGCCCCGCTCAACGATCCGATCAACCGCTACCTGCTGTTTTTCACTCCGTCGGTCGGAGCGGTACGGCTGGTTGCGACGGTCGGCCTCGGGCTGCTCTTGTGGGTCGTGTACCAGCCGCTGAAGAAACTGCCCGCCACAGGGCTGGCCCTCCTGCTGATTTTCAGCGGCGTATTGGTCATCATCGCCATCAGCTGGCGCATCAACGTGATGGCGTTCGAGGTCCGGTTCCGTTATTACTCCAAGTTCGTGTTGTCGTTGCTCATCCCACTGCTGGGGCTGGGTGCTGTCAGCGTCTACAAACACTGGCACATCACACGCTGGACTCGATGGCTCGGGAAGGCGACCGTGTTCGTCAGTCCGATCCTGCCCATCTTCTGGATCAGCGTGATGACCTCGCACAGTTACACGCCCGTGGCCGCCCCCACCAAGGCCGAGGCGGGGGCGGTCAAGCCCGTTCCCGGCGTCCCCGCGCCCACCGACAACGTCTACATCCTGGTCCTCGACGCCTGGTCCTATCAGATGAGCTTCAAGGACCGCAACGTCCGGATGAGACTGCCCGCCTTGCGCCAGGCTAGCAGTCAGATGACCGTGTTCCACGATGCGCACTCGCCGGGCTGCGTCACGATGACTTCGATGACCCGGTTGCTATTCCAGCGCACCGACACCTTCACCTTCAAAGGGGGCGTGCCCGGGTTCTGGGATGGCAAGCAGTTCACGGCGTGCCGCAAGCTGAACAGCATCTTCGTCGAGCCGCGCATGCGCGGTTATCGCACCTACCTGCTCGGCTGGTTTCACTCCTATCCGGATCTGGTGGGCTCGCAGGTCGACCTGGTCTGGAGCGAACGCGGGACCGACTGGCTCGGCACGCGCATGACCGATCAGCTCCGGCAGTTCTGCTACGAAGGCGCCTACAACCTGTTCGGACACCAGAAGATCAACAAGATCTACTCCCACAGCCCCGACCCTGGCAACGTCGGCCTGGTCTACAGTACCGGCAAACTGCTCGGCCGTCTGAATGCAGTCATCGACGACCCGGGCCAGGGCCAGTTCGTCTTTCTTCACCTGCCGCTGCCTCACTACCCGTACATCTTCGACCGCAACGGGCCCCGGCCAATGAACCTGCAGATCAGGAAAGACTCGATCGGTGAGGCGCGAGAGCAGCTGATCTACACCGACGGCGTTCTCGGAGCGCTGTTCGCCCGTCTGCGCAAGGCTGGGAAGTACGACCGGTCGACGATCGTGCTCACCTCGGACCACACCTGGCGCAGGAACCCAGACGTGCCGTACGGGAAGGGCGGCGTGTGGTCTCACGTCCCCCTGCTGGTCAAGTATCCCGGCCAGCGCACCCGGCTGGACATCCGGGCTCCGTTCAGCACATCGCGGTTGATGCGCCTGCTGGCGACGGCTCGCAAACCAGGGGACATCGCCGCCACGATCAAACGCGGCGACTACTTCGTTCCCGTGCCCGACTCGGAAGCGACGTGGCGCGGTGTGCGCCCGACGGTCCGATAGGACGTTGCGCAGCCCTGGGTGCGATCGGCCCCAACAGGCGGGGGATCAAAGGACGGATGATCAAGAAGCTCCTCGCCGCAGCGGTCCTGCAGGCTCGAGGGCGAGACGATCGCGCAGGTCGTGCGCCAGCTGGGCGTCACGGACCAGACGTATTGCCGCTGACCGGTTCGCTTAGTCTATAAACGCAGCGCGCGCGTCAGTCGGTATCGACTTTAGCGCATCAAAAAACCTCTGCTTGCCTAGCCGCAAGGCGCGCTTCTCGGCCACTCGGTCTGCGATCGCGGTATACACCAGGTGTTGCGGCAGGCCTGTTAACCTGAAATTGTTGATGGCATTGCGGCCAGCCAGGCTTAATAGCCAGCGGTAGACGACGCGAGTCGATGGGTTGGCCGTTGCCGGGCAGGGGATCAGCAATTGTGCCGGGTTTTTCAGGACATCATGACCGTCTTCTGGAGCCTGTCCCCCAAAGCTCGGCGACGATACATACAATCGCATTTTCTCCTTGAGCCCTGCATCGGTGAGAATCTTGATGGCGCCGGGATTGTCCACGATCGTATGCAGATTGTTGTCGGCAGCATTCTGCAGGGCATCG
Source organism: uncultured Planctomycetota bacterium (assembly GCA_964486115.1). Taxonomy (GTDB): domain Bacteria; phylum Planctomycetota; class JACQVV01; order JACQVV01; family CAZANL01; genus CAZANL01. The sequence goes on along the minus strand of CAZANL010000288.1, from coordinate 305 downwards.
CCGGGATACGCCCGGACCAATAAAACGAGAGGCACCCGTCCGGGCGCCTCTCGTTTCTGGTGTCTGCTACGCTGCGTTCGGGTGTTAGTTGTCCCCGGGGCGCTTTTCCTGCTTATTCTGGCCGCGACGCTGGAAAGCCTTCTCCAGCTCTTCCTTGGTGATGCTGCCGTCGCCGTCGGTATCGAGTCGATCGAAGGGCAAGCGCTCGGGGGCTTCGTCCTTGCTGATCTTGCCGTCGCCGTTCTTGTCCATCCGCTTGAGGAAGTTGTTGACGCGGTCACTGCTGTCGCCGCCGCCGCGCTGGT
>CAZANL010000287.1:0-6354 GCA_964486115.1 uncultured Planctomycetota bacterium | reverse complement strand
GCACCGATCAACCACACGCTAATGGCCTGCCTCGATGGCTCGCCGCGCACGATCGCCGAGATCGTCCGACGCTCGGGATTGCCCGCCCCACGTGCAATCGCCGCCCTGGCCATGCTCTCCATGACCGGGCAAGTTCTAGAACATTCTGGCCGACGTTACACCGTGAGGATAGCCCGATGAAAATTCCGAAATTCCTGCTCAAGAAAGTCTATCGCAAGGGATCTCTGAGCAATACCGCTGAGGGCTGTGAGTTCACCATCGTCAACCCATTCATGTTCGACCTGGTCGTCGGAGGCAAGCCGATGATCCTCGATGGCGAAGAGTTGCCTGCCGAGGCCATAAATTTGAGCAATGGCGAACAGTCGCTCGATGCCGCCGCCCTGTCCCCCGAAAATTACTTCAAGTTCCTTCCGAATACACCGATCGTCGTCACGATCAGAGATACAACCCTCTCGCCAGGCAAGCACCGCATCCTCTTGCGCGTCAAGCTCAAGGGTGCGGGTGATTTCGAGTTCCCCTTCGACGACAGCGTGTAACATACAGATCATGCGGATGCTCGCCATACTGGCCATTTCCATATCGCTGAGCCCAACCAGCTGGTGGATCAAGCTCGGCCCGGTCTTCGAAGCAGGAGTGCAGGCGTATTCCCAGGGCGAATACGCCCAGGCTGCGATTCATTTTTCCAAGGCCCTCCCGGCCAACAAGCATGCCAGCTTCTACAATCGCGCGCTCTGCCACTACCAGCTGGGCAACTGGAAGCTGGCCCGCATGGACTTCGTCAGTGCACTGCAGTCCTCTCGAGATCATGCTGAAAAGCAACGCTCCATGATTGCTCTTTCGGCCACGCTGCTCAAGGCGGGTCGAGCCAAAGAGGCGCTGCGCCAGCTGGCACAGACGAGCCGAGCCAGACCATCCCAACCGCAGGTGGCGATCAACCTCGCGGGGGCGCACTCCGCGTCCGGTGATTATAGTGCCGCGCTGAGCAGCCTCGATCAGGCGGAACGGCTGGCTGACATCCATGGAACCCAGGCGATCGAGATGTGGCGGGTCATCTTGCACCACCTGCTGGCCAAGCAGAGAGGTCAACCCACCGGCTCTTTTCTGGGCATACAGGTGGCGTCATCAGTCGCCTGGCCCGAGGTGGTCTCCGCTCTGGGGCTCGCGCTACGGATCCAACCCGGCTTCACTCCGGCGCGTATGTTGTTGAGGTCGATCCGCGCTGCCGCGCTCAAGCAGGGGCCAGTCGCCATCGTCAGGCGAGTCGACCACATACTGGCCAGCGATCTGGAGGTCTCCAAGGCTGATCAATTCCCGCTGGCCGCGCTCGACGACCGCCCGCTTTCCGGCGCACCGCTCGTGCCATTCATTTCCCCGACGTGGGAATCCTATGCCGGGCGTTGGGAACTGTTGGTGCTGCTGGCAGTTGTTTCCGTTATGCTAGCCCTATACCTGCGGGGTTCTCGCAAGCGGCGACAGGTAGAGCCGCCCGGGTTCGTATCATCCATCCGCTCGAGAAGAAGCAGATGAGTGATTTATTAGCGGTATTTGTTGACGGTAACAACCCCGGTACTGCGGCCGTGCGGATCGAACAGGCCGGCGAACTCTTCCTGCCAACGGGCGAGATCCTCGCATGCGATCCGCTCATGCCGACCTGCGTACCATTCGCCCTCACTGTCGATCCCGGTGAATGTCCGGTGATGATCAGCCTGGCCGACTTCGAGGATGAGGCGTACGCCGTGGCATGCGCGATGATTGCCTTTTCTACTGAACCGCCGATTCGCCGGCAGATCGCAACACGCTATGGCGTGGACGACCACGAATACGATGGTTACTCGGTAGACAGCGGAAGCGCCTGCTTCATCGACGCTTCGCTGGCTGACACACTGGATGACGGAGAACTCGGTCAGGATGCGGACTCGCTATACGACGACGGCGTCTACCAGGATGACGACGACGACATGGAGCTGCCACGTATCGCCTCGGATGACGAGCTGATCGACCTGGCCCGAACGATCGAGGACGGTGTGGCGCAGAATGGCGGGCGGGTCAACCTCAGCCTGGAGAGCCCCTCCGAAGCTAACCTGGTTGTTTTCGCATCCGGAGACGGCGGTGGGTTCTACCCGTCCTACTGGGGATACGACGCCGCAGATGAGATCACCTGCCTGGTCACCAACTTCGGTGTACTGATCGATATCGAATAGCGTGGCCCATCCGCCGCGAGTGATCTTGGTTGACGGAAGCTCCCTGATCTACAGGGCCTACTTCGCACTGCCCGGTAATCTCTCCACGTCCGCAGGGCTGCATACCAACGCGATCTACGGATTCGCGACGATGTTCAGAAAGCTACTCTCGGGACGAACCCCGTCCTACGGCGCGGTGGTTTTCGACCCGCCCGGACGGATCTTCCGCCACGAGCAGTATCCCGAATACAAGGCGCACCGCCCCACGATGCCGGGAGAGCTCCGTGAACAGCTGCCCTGGATCGACAAGCTCGTGTCAGCACACAACTTTCCAATGCTTCGCGCCGAGGGTTACGAGGCGGATGACGTCATCGGCACATTGACCCGGGAGGCGGTCGAGGCCGGGATGCAGGTGATCATCGTCTCTGGTGACAAGGACTTCGCCCAGCTGATCAGCGACCAGGTGAAGATGCTCGACACCCTGCGCGACATCACCTACGGGCCCGATCTGGTCTTCAAGAAGTGGGGTGTCCACCCTCACCAGATGGTCGACCTGCTGGCTCTGGTCGGGGACAAGTCGGACAACATCCCGGGGGTGCCCGGCATCGGACAGAAAGGCGCCGCCAGCTTGCTTGCCAGGTTCGGGTCCCTGGAGGCCATCCTCGACAATCTCGGGGAGCTGAAGGGTCGCCAGTTGCAGACCCTATCCGAGAACGGACAGGTCGCACGGCTGAGTCAAAAGCTGGCTCAGATAGATCGACACGTCCCCCTGACCAAGGCGGTGACCGGACTCGCCCTGACGCCACCGGATCCGGCAAACCTCAACGCAATGTTCAAGGAGCTACAGTTCTACTCGCTGCTCTCAGAAGACGCGCTCAACGACCTGGGCCAGCCGGAAGGCCCCGTCGACTACCGAGTTGCCGACACTCCCGATGCGGTTCGAGAACTGATCGCAGTGCCGCCCGATCGTCCGATGGCAGTCCACCCCATCTTCGACGCTCCCTCGCCGGTCAGCGGCACGCTCGTCGGTTTGGTCCTCGCTCCCGAGCCTGGCAGGGCCACCTACGTCCCACTCGACGATCAACGGCTGGTCCTGCTGGCCCCGATGCTATCCAACCCTGCGTGGCCCAAGATCGCCCACAACGCCAAGCAACTGTGGATCGTGCTTCATCGCCGCGGGATACAACTGGCAGGCCTCGTCGGAGATACGATGCTCGCCTCCTTTCTGATCGACCCGACCAAGCTCGTGCCCCACCGGCTCGATCAGTGCAGCAAGGAATATCTGCAGCGGCCCTTACAGCCAGAGAAGTCGATTTTGGGTAGCGGCAAGAAGCTCAGGAGATTCAGCCAGCTGGCGGTCGATGAGCTGGCACCCTATGCGTGCCAGCTCGCAGACACGGTGATCAGCCTCTGGCCCGAACTGGAAGACCGCCTGTCAGCGGGGCATCTGCGCGAACAACTAACCGACGTGGAGTTGCCCCTATCCTGGGTGCTCGGCCAGATGGAGCTGAACGGAATCGGCATCGATCCGCAAAGCCTCGAGCAGATGGGCGATGAGTTTCGCGACCGGCTCACGAGCTACGCCAGTCGAATCCATCAGCTGGCCGGCCGGGAGTTCAACATCGCCTCGACCAAGCAGCTGAGCACCGTGTTGTTCGAACAGATGGGGCTGCCCGTGCTCAAACGGACCAAGACCGGGTACTCGACCAGCATCGAGGTTCTCGAGCGACTGGCGCCGAGTCACGAGATTGCGGTTCAGCTGATCGAGCATCGCAAGCTGGCCAAACTGATCAACACCTACACCGACGTTCTACAGCATGCCGTCAATCCTCAGACCGGCCGGATCCACGCGACCTTTCGCCAAACGGTCGGCGCCACCGGTCGGCTGATCACCACTGACCCCGATCTCCAGCGGACTCCGGTCAAGACCCCCGAGGGCCATCGCATCCGCGAGGCATTCGTCGCCCAGCAGGGCTGCCTGCTGGTCTGCGCTGACTGGAGCCAGATCGAATTGCGCCTGCTGGCCCACTTCTCGGATGACGACCTGCTGGTCGAAGCCTTCGAGAAGGACCTCGACATTCACCGGCGGACTGCCTCCCAGCTTTTCGACTGTTCGACTGAACAGGTCACCGCCGAGCAACGCCGCATAGGCAAGACCGTCAACTTCGCGACGATCTATGGACAAGGCGCGACCGCACTGGGACAGGGCCTGGGCATTCCCCGAAAAGAAGCCAAACAGTATATCGAGGCCTACTTCGAGGCCTACTCGGGCGTCCGCCGATGGCTAGACAGGACGATCGAGGAGGCCCTCGACACAGGCTTCGTCACGACGTTGTTTGGTCGTCGACGTTACATTCCCGAGCTTTCCAGCAACGCCTTCATGATACGCCAAGCCGGTGAACGGATCGCCGCAAACACGCCGATTCAGGGATCTGCCGCCGACATCTGCAAGCTGGTGATGCTGCAGATCGCCAACCAGTTCTCTGACAGCGGCCTCCAGACCCGAATGGTGCTCCAGGTTCATGACGAGTTGATCTTCGAGACCGACCCGGAGGAGCACGACCGCACCGTCGAGATCGTCCGGGAACGCATGGAGCGGGTCACCCCGCTTCGCGTGCCGCTGAAGGTCGAGATCGGCTGGGGCAGATGCTGGGCCGAGGCCAAGTAACCCGACCGAAACTGCCACGGGAGAGGCCAAAACCGTTATCAGGGCGTCACAACGCCTCTGCGGACCCTACTGAGGGAAATATCTGGCACGACGATATCGGCAGTTGGCCACGATCTTGCCCTTATCGGATTGCGGACGGCCCACAGAATGTGATAATTGACCCGATGAGCGCGCAGACAAAGAACCCCGTGAGGATCCTCACCGCGACTTCCTTGTTCGACGGTCACGACGCCTCGATCAACATCATGCGGCGCATCATGCAAGCCTCCGGCGTGGAGGTGATCCATCTAGGACACAACCGCAGCGTCGAGACGATCGTCAACGCGGCGATCCAAGAAGATGTGCAGGGCATCTCCCTGACCAGCTATCAGGGCGGGCACATGGAGACCTTCAAGTACCTGCGCGAGATGTTGGATGAGCGCGGCGCCGATCACGTCAAGATCTTTGGTGGTGGCGGAGGCGTCATCGTGCCCCGCGAGATCAAAGAGCTGCACGAGGCCGGGATCGATCGCATCTTCTCCCCCGACGACGGGCGCGAACTCGGGCTCCAGGGGATGATCGACCAGGTGGTCTCGGCATGCGACTTCGACCTGGCCGGGATCCAGCCATCACCCAACGGTCACCTGACAGCCCTGGCCCGAACCATCACGCGTATCGAGCTCAACGGAACGGCCGCTCCGACTCCCCCGGCCAAGACCCCGGTGGTCGGCCTGACTGGCACCGGGGGTGCCGGAAAGAGCAGCCTGACCGATGAACTGGTCCGCCGCTTCATCACCGACTTTCCGGACAAGCGCGTTGCTATCGTGTGCGTCGACCCGACCAAGCGACGAACGGGCGGAGCGCTGCTCGGCGATCGCATCCGCTTCAACAGCATCAATCACCCCAACGTCTTCCTCCGGTCGTTGGCCACTCGCGGATCGCGTCAGGAAGTTTCGCAGCGCACCGTGGAGGTGCTGAAGGTGATCGAGGCGAATGACTTCGACGTGATCTTCGTCGAGACAGCTGGCATCGGTCAGGGAGACAGTCAGATCACCGATCTGGCGGACGTGTCGATCTACGTGATGACGGCCGAGTATGGGGCTCCGAGCCAGCTCGAAAAGATCGAAATGCTGGACTACGCTGACCTGGTCACGATCAACAAATTCACCCGTCGAGGCAGCGAAGATGCGCTTCGCGAGGTGCGCAAGCAATATCAGCGTAACCAGCAGCTGTTCGACACCGCCCCCGAGAGCCTGCCGGTCTTCGGCACCAGCGCCGCGCACTTCAACGACAAGGGGGTCAATGCGCTCTACGCCCATCTGATCCGGGTACTCAACGAAAAATTCTCGATCAACTGGCAGAGCGCGCTTCCGGCAGACGAGGTTCGCCACACCGATGCCGGCCAGTCGATCATCCCATCGGGCCGTGAGCGCCATCTGAGCCAGATCGCCGAGAGTTGCCGTGAATATCGTGGAACCGCCGTGGAGCAGGCGGATCGGGTCTCCGACCTAGCGGCGCTGCGACGCG
>CAZANL010000286.1:0-6362 GCA_964486115.1 uncultured Planctomycetota bacterium | reverse complement strand
CAGCGAGTTGACGGGGATCATGCGGGACGTCCTGCTGTGTTCGGATACCGAAGACGGCAAGCGGGCAGGCGATCTGGTGCAGGAGTCGGCTAGCCGAGCGGCCAGTCGGATGATACCGAGCGGACACATGCTGGCATTGGTGCGAGCCGCTGCCTCCCTGGGCCGCCACTTCTGGCGCCGGGAGCAATGGGAGGGAGCGACACAGGTGCGCTTCCTCAAGCAACTCAGCGGGGCGCTGGAGGCACGTATCGGTGAGGTGCTGGAAACGACCGCGAGGCTTCGCAGCACGCTGTTCACGCGGGCACGACTGTCGGTCAATGTGGCCGGTGACCCGGAGATCCTCGAGGCGTTTCGGCCACGGATCGAAGCACTGATCGAGGCGATCCCTGCTGGGGAGCCCGCTGCATCGGCACAGTTCGATGCACCGGACCTGCCGCGGGATGCGGGAATCGTCATTCCGGCGGAGGTGAACTACGTCAGCCAGGTTCTGCCGGTGCCGAACTTGCTGGATCCCGCAGCGGCGTCGCTCGACATGCTGGCCAACATCCTCGCGGCTGACTACCTGTATCAGCAGCTGAGGGTGCAGGGGGGGGCCTATGGTGGGTTCGCGGCTTATATGCCGGAGCCCGGAGCGCTGGCGCTGTTGAGCTACCGGGATCCGCACCTGATCGAGACGCTCAATGTCTATGCCGGCATCATCGAGTACGTCAGCGAGAGCCTGACCGACGAGGCTGTCGATGCCTCGCGGATCGGAGCGGTCGGTGCGGTTGACCGCATACTCGCGCCGGGGCAGCAGCTGAGCACCGCTCGGCGACGCGGGTGGTGCGGCATCACAGATGGTGACCGGGAGCGTTACCGAAGCGACTTGATCGGGGTCACGGCGGATCAGCTGCGCGAGCTCGCGGTTCCGCACCTGGTGCGGGAACTCGAGGGAGCACCCAGAGCGGTTGTGGCCAGCCGGGAACGGTTGGAGGAGGCGAACCGCACGCTGGAGCCGGCCCTCGCGTTGTTTTTCACCGAGTAGTCCGGCGGTATGCCGCCCGGTCTGTGGGTACGTCGGATCGATTGCGGCGCGCGCGGTGCCGTCGACGGCTGGCGGTGCTGGATTCGTTGACAGGCCTCTGGGCTGCTGTTAGCTTGCCGGTCTTTAGTCATCCCTATTAAGAGTGTCGAGTGTTTCGAATGCGTCTGAGCCAGATCTGCCTGCTGTCGCTCCTGCTGGTCTTCGGTCACGGCTGTGCACAGAATCAGTCCACGGATACGCCGGCTGGCGCCTCCTCGGCTGCGGGATCAGCCGGCGCGGATCGGGTCGCACAGGACAAGCAGGATCAGCCGGTCGAGGTCGAACCCTGGGACCGACCGGCGTATCCGTTCGGCGAGAACACCTACCGCCCGACGAAGGGGTACTATCGGATCGTCATTCTCCATACCAACGACATCCGTGGTCAGGTCCAGCCCGCATCCGCCAGTTGGGTCGACCGGAACAACCCGCCGAAGCGCGGTGGCCTGGCGATCATGGCGTCGGCGATCAATGAGATCCGCGGCAAGACTAAGAAGGCCGGCAAGGGCTTCTTGTTGCTGGATGCCGGGAATCTGTTCAGTGGAACGCCCGAGGGAGCAATCAGCCGGGGCGACGTGGTGGTCGACTACATGAACCGGGTCGGCTATGACGCGCTGACGGTGGGTCATGCCGACTATGATCTGGGCAAGGAGAACCTGCAGCGGTTGGCTCAGCGTGCGCAGTTCCCGTTTCTTGGCGCCAACGTCATCGACGAGCGTCAGGGAACCAACCCGGAATTCATCCAGCCCTATCTGATCAAGCAGGTCGGTCCGTTTCGGATCGGCATCATCGGGCTGACCACACCGAAGATCCGGGAACTCTCGGCGAGGAGTAACTGGACGGGGCACCACTTCGAGCGGGTCCGCCAGGCACTCGATCGCGTCGTTCCCCAACTGGAAAAGCAGCAGGTGGACCTTCTCGTCTTGCTGTCCCACCTGGGACCGGAGGGGGATGCGCAGGTCAATGAGTACCTCAAGGGCGCGGCGGTGATCATTGGCGGGAGTTCGCAGCAGGGGCTGGCCAAGGGTCTCCGGATAGCCGGCAAGGGTGTGCGCGCTGAAACCTGGGGAGGGGGGACGTCTCTCGGTTGGGTCGAACTGATTGTCAGCTTACGAACCAAGAAGCTCCTCGATGCGAAGGCCCATCTGGTCAACCTCAGTCCGACCTTCTTCGTGGCGGACAAGGCAGTGGGGAAACTGGTCGACAAGACCGTCAAGCAGGCTCAGGCGTCATTCGGTAAGGAGTTGGGGAGGCTGTCTCAGGTGCTTGGTCGGTCTGCCGGGATTGAGTCCAGTCCGCTGGGCAATTTCATCACTGACGCTCTGCGCGAGGAGAGCGGCTGCCAGATCGCCATCATCGCCAAGCGCCGAATGCTCCGGGATCTTCCGAGCGGGAAGATCACCCTGCGTCATCTGCACGAAGTGTGGAGCACCAACGATCGTCTGGTGCGGATGAGGCTGACCGGGCGCCAGATCAGTACCCTGATGGAGGCCAGCGTATCGTCCGGTGATCGTGTGCTCGAGGTCTCGGGCCTGAAGGTGGTCTACGACCCCAACCGGCCAGCCGGCAACAGGCTGCTCCGGGTCGAGTATCAGGGTAAGCCGGTCGACCCGGCTCGAGATTATCTGGTGGTCACCACCGAGCGTCTGAGCGAAGGCGGCAGCCGAATGAGGGCGTTTCTCGAGGGGCGAGACAAGAGACGCATCGGTCTGTTGATGCGCTCGGCGTTGAGCCGCTATCTGGTTCGTCACACACCTGTGCGCCGCTCGTTCGCAGCCCGCCTGGTGCCGGCTCGTGCAGGCGCCCAGCCGACACGCGTCAAGCTCGCGGTCTTGCTGGCCGGGCGAGGGCCCGGGGCCGCGTTGTTCAACACGGCGCTTCGTGCCGCCCTGGACCAGGCCGAGAAGCAGGGTCTGGCCGAGACCCGTATCGAGTTGCCGGAGTTTGGCGGGGACCTGCACGAGGAGCTTCGTGTGCGCACCCGTCGTGGCCAGTATCGTGGGATACTGGTGGTCGGACCGGGTTACGGGCCGGCGCTATCCAAGCTGGCGCCCAAGCATCGCGACACTCAGTTCGTCTGGCTGGCAATGAACGCTCGGCGGGTGAATCAGCCGAACGTCTCGGTTGTACGCTGCAAGATCACTGCTGCGCTCGAGATGGCTGGCAAGCAGGCGGCGCTGCTCAAGAGCGGCGGCCGTCTGGGCCTGCTGACGGTGGCGGAGACACGACTGGCAGACCGGGTGAGTGCCGCCTTCGCCAAGGGGTATGCAGCCCAGAGCAAGCCTGCGGGTGTCGTCAAGGCCACGGTCAAGCCGGATCAGGAGGCGGCTGCGGACGCGGCGGGTGCGTTGGCCAAAGTGAACGCGCTGCTGGGTCAAGGCTGTGACGTGATTTTCGGCTACTGCGGATTGTCGACCGACAAGATCCAGGCCGCTGTGGCTGCCCGCAAGGCGCTGTTCGTCGGATTGGGGCAGGGAGATGTGCAAGTAGCGATCGATGGGCAAAGCGTGGTCAGGACCGTGCTTTCGCTGACACGCCGGGGAAAGGGTCTGAGAGACGTTCTCCAACTCGAACTGGGTAGCGGTGTCCTGGTGGTGAGAAGATCTCGATGAGCGAAACGGTCTGGCAAGCAGTGGACGAGGCGGCTGAGTACCTGGAAGTCGCGGCCGGGAGGATCGATGTCGGAGTGATTCTCGGGTCGGGGCTGGGGGAGTTTGCCGATGGGCTGGGCGATCCCGTGGTCAAGACGTATGACGAGGTGCCGCATTTCGCTGTTTCGACGGTGGCGGGGCACGCGGGGAGGTATCTGCGCGCTGTCGTCGAGGGATTGCCGGTGGGTGTCTTCCAGGGACGATTTCACCGTTACGAGGGTTGGTCAGCGGACCAGATCGTCTTGCCCGCTCGGGTGGCGTATGGGCTGGGAGCCCGGTTGCTGATCGTGACCAACGCTGCGGGCAGCACACGACAGACCAATCCGCCGGGGACGCTGATGCTGATCAGTGACCACATCAACATGCTCGGCATCAACCCGCTGGACGGTCCGAATGACGACAGCCGGGGGCCGCGTTTTCCGAGCCTCAACGATGCCTACTCACCGAAGCTGCGCCAGCTCGCGCGCCAGGTGGGCGAATCCCTAGGGATTCGGCTGGCCGAGGGGGTCTACCTCGCCGCTCCTGGTCCGTCGTACGAGACGCCTGCAGAGGTGCGGATGTACGCTCAGCTGGGCGCCGACGCGGTGGGAATGTCGACCGTGCCCGAAGCGATCGCCGCGGCGCACCTGGGCATGGAGGTGCTGGGTGTCTCCTGTCTGACCAACTGGGCGGCGGGGATGACCGAAACACCGCCGCACCACGAGGAAGTGATCGAGACCGGCCGACAGGCCGCCAGTCAATTCGCCGCGGTGCTGAACGGTGTGCTCGAGATGATCGGAAGGGACAGCGGATGAGTGCTGAGGTAACCCTGGTCGAGGCTGCGACGGCGGCGCGAGAGCAGGCATACGCGCCTTACAGTGGGTTTCAGGTGGGGGCTGCCGCGATCGACTCGGAAGGCCGGGTATTTTGCGGCTGTAACATCGAGAACGCGTCTCTCGGATTGACCATCTGCGCGGAGCGCGTCGCGTTGTTCAAGGCGCGAAGCGAGGGAGCGTCCAAGATTTCACACGTGGCGATCGTCACGGACACCGATCCACCGACAGCACCCTGCGGGGCCTGCCGGCAGGTGCTGCTCGAACTTGCGCCAGACGCAGAGGTCACCCTGGCCAACCTCGATGGCGCGTGTCTCCTACGTCGCGTACAGGACCTTCTCCCAGACGCCTTTGTCACATATCAGGATGGACCATGAGCTCGATCGAGAAGAAGATCCAGTCACTGCGTGAGATGCGCGAGCAGGCTCGGCTGGGGGGCGGAGAGGCGCGGATCGAGCGCCAGCACGCCAAGGGGAAGCTGACGGCTCGGGAGCGGCTGGACCTGCTGCTGGACCAGGGCAGCTTAGAGGAGATGGATATGCTGGTGCAGCACGATTGCACCACTTTCGGCATGGAGCAGCAGAAGGTTCCGGGTGACGGAGTGGTCACCGGTTTCGGCACCATCGATGGGCGTCTGGTCTATGTCTTCAGCCAGGATTTCACCGTGTTCGGTGGCAGCTTGTCCCGGATGCATGCCCGCAAGATCTGCAAGATCATGGATCTGGCGCTCAAGGCTGGTGCGCCGGTGATCGGGTTCAACGACTCGGGCGGGGCCCGGATCCAGGAGGGTGTCGACAGCCTGGGAGGCTACGCCGACATCTTCCTGCGCAACACGCTGGCCTCTGGAGTGATTCCGCAGATCTCCGCTATCGTCGGCCCCTGTGCGGGCGGGGCGGTCTACAGCCCGGCGATCACGGACTTCATCTTCATGGTCGAGGGCAGCAGCCACATGTTCGTCACCGGGCCGGAGGTGATCAAGACGGTCACGCACGAGGAGGTCTCCTTCGAGGAGCTCGGTGGTGCCTCGGTGCACAACACCGTGAGCGGCGTGGCGCACTTCAGCGCGCCTAACGAGGCGGCTTGCATTCAGGACGTCAAGACCTTGCTGTCCTACTTGCCGCAGAACAACATGGAGGATCCGCCGGTCGTCGAGACAGGGGACGACCCGGACCGAATGGACGACGAGCTGGACCAGATCATCCCCGAGAACCCACAGAAGTCGTACAGCATGCTCGAGGTGATCACACGAGTGGTCGACAACGGGAATTTCTTCGAGGTTCACCAGGGCTGGGCCCGCAACATCATCGTCGGCTTCAGCCGTCTGGGAGGTCGGTCGGTGGGCATCGTCGCACAGCAACCCGCCGTCCTGGCCGGTACGCTCGATATCGACAGCTCGATCAAGGCGGCCCGTTTCATCCGCTTCTGTGATGCGTTCAACATCCCGCTGGTGACCTTCGTCGACGTGCCGGGGTTCCTCCCCGGTGTAGCGCAGGAGCATGGCGGGATCATCCGCAATGGCGCCAAGCTGCTCTACGCCTGGTGCGAAGCGACCGTCCCCCGGCTGACGGTGATTACTCGAAAGGCCTATGGCGGCGCTTACGACGTGATGAACTCCAAACACATCCGGGGCGACATGAACTACGCCTGGCCGACGGCCGAGATTGCCGTGATGGGGGCCGAGGGGGCGGTCAACATCATCTTCCGCAAGGAGATCCAGGCGGCCGATGACCCCGAGGCAGAGCGGGCCAGGCGGGTGGCCGAATACAAAGAGCGCTTCTGCAGCCCGTTCGTGGCCGCAGAGCGGGGTTTTCTCGACGACGTGATTCGGCCGGCGGAGAC
>CAZANL010000285.1:1216-6375 GCA_964486115.1 uncultured Planctomycetota bacterium | reverse complement strand
TGAGCAGGTCCATCGCATGCAACCTCAGGGCCGTGAACTCGGTGCTGTCCTCGACGACCGCCAGCAATTTCTTGTGCCCCGGTTTACCCATCTTGGCCAACGCCTCACAGGCAATGAAGCGAACCACCGGAGCCAGATGCTTCAAGGCACGACCTCGCTCCCGGCCAGCGAAGGCCGAGCCTCCGCTGGCCGCACGCAAGCTGGCCGCACGCAATTTGGTGTGGGCTGCTCTGTAGTCCTGCATGACCTTACGGTACTCCTTCGACAAGCGATCGCGCTCGGCACCCGTCGCGGGCCGCATCTTGATCAAGACTGCGTTCATCTTCGTCTGCAGCCGCTTGACCTCTGCCTGGGCCGCCGCGATGGCTTTCTGCTTGGGTCCTGGCTTGACCCCGCCTTCGATCATCTCGATAAGCTGCGGCCCGGCCTTCGCATCCCCCATTACCGAGAGCGCAGCCAGTGCCAGCTGCGCAATCACCTGGGCCCTGGTCTGCTTGTCCGGGAGATCGACGAACCAGTGGGGTCTGGGCACCGGAAAGGACTCGATTCGGCGGCTACACGCCAGGTAGATCTTGCGCAGCAGCGCGGCGCAGCGCTTGTCCCCGTCAGCCACACGCCCAAGCGCAGGTATCGCCGCAAAAAGGATGTCTGCGTTCTTGCCGTTGCGCGCCACCAGCCGTCTGAGCGGCTCCTTCGCCCTGGGCGAACCGGTCTTGCCCAACGCGTCGGCGACCAACATCACCTTGCCCACCTCACCGCTGAGCAGCTCGGCCAGCGCCGGAGCCAGGGACGGGGAGCGGCGTTCAGACAGCGCGACCAGCGCTCGATTACGTATCACCCGATCCTTGGACCTCGCCAGCTGGAGCAGACGATTGGATGCCATCCCACCGGTGTAGGCGCCGAGCATCGTCGTGGCGTTGCGGCGAACGAAGCGGTGAGAGTGCTTGGTCAACTCGATCACCGGCCCCACACCCTCCGAGTCGAGCCCTCGCAGACGATTGGCAAACGGTTTGCCAGGCCCGTACGGATGGGCGCTGGCCACCTCGGCCATCGCCATCCTGAGTAGCATACTCTGGTAGGGTGATGCTCCACGCTGGGGGCTGGGCAGTCGCCGGTCCATTGCTCCGACCGCGGAAAGCACCTGCTCGGCGATTTGCTTCATGGCGCCCGTTCTACGAGCCCTGCTGGCCGCATAGTGCGCCGGCTGGCCGATCAATATCAGGTACTCGACCGATCCGGCCCGGGAGACAGTCGCCGGGTGCAGGTCTGTGCGCAACATGATCGCCATCGAGAGCCAGTGCAGTGGATGGCTGTCCTTCGGCGGGAAGTGACTCTTGTGCCTCGGCTTGCCTCTGCCGGTCAGCTCGACCTGGTGCGGCGTCTTCCCGGTCTCGGTCGGCTTGGTCCAGGGCAGGTGATTCGGCATGTCGATGGTCGTGATTCCCGAGAACCCAGCCGAGGCTGCGGCGACAGTGTATTCGTTCCGCGGCGTGACCTCGACCGAGCCTTCACCGGATTGCTTCTTGGGAACCCGCCCGGTACCGGTCAGCGTGGGTGCGGGAAGGCCCTTGACCCAGTCGGTGGGTAACCCGGGCGGTACAGCCACGTCGAGATCGGCACCGGTCTGCGACGTCGCGCAGAGCATGCCACAGAGAGCCACCACAAACAAAACACCTACTGCCCCACCTCGCCTACAATCCGCCATTGCTCGCGCCTAGTTCAAGGGTTCTCCGGATCTCCGCAGCCCCTGGTGATGGACTGATCTGGCCCGAAGCAGGTCGACCACGCCAGTCTACCGAAAGAGCTGTCGAAAACACAACGTCGAAAACACAACATGGAGACCTGTTCGCACACCACGACGCCTCAGTCATCCGAGAGGACCCCCGCGTGGCCCAACTTCTCGGCCAACGCCACGGCCACCAGGCGATGTCCCGTGGCGTTCCAGTGGCAGTAGTAGGGCGGCTCCTCGACAAAAAGGGTGCGATGGGCCACTGAAGCCTGGGGACTGACGGAGGACAGTAACTCGACCGAGACATGTCGTCGGGCAAATTCCCAGTACTCCTCTCGAAGTGCCTGATCGCTCACACCCTCTCGAGTATCGGGAAACGCGTAATTGAGTCGGCCCGAGGAAAGTACCAGCGGGAGCACCATCACCAGCTGGACGCCACGGGCCTGACTGCCTCGCGCGATCGCTCGCATATTGGCCAGGTAATCATTCAGGTACACACGACGCTTGGTGAACTGATCCGGAAGCGGTGTGCCTCGCAAGCGGCGAAGGAGTCGGAACAGCCCGAGCCCGCCCACGAGCTGGATACCGGGGGATCCGACTGAGCGCTGATGATCTTCGCGGCTGGCCGGGTTGCTGTCGTTGATCCCCAGGTAGGTGATGATGACGTCCGGCCGGTAGTCGAACAGCTCTGATTCGAGGTATCGTCTGGCCTGATAGGAGGAGTAGCCGACCACCCCGGCGTTGATTACCTGGTAGCGGCCCCGCTGGCACAGGATTTTTTCCAGTTGGTGCGGATAGGCCTCTTTCCGCTGGACCCGATAACCGAATGTCACGGAGTCGCCAAGACAGATGATCCGCTTCACCCCGGCCTCCGGTTGCCGTAGGATCGGCTCGTCCGCTCTGAATCCCTGGGCATTGATGACCCAGTCGAACGGACGCCCCAGGTTGCCGATGTGCCGCTTCAACCCCCGCCGGTTTTTCCAGAACAGCACCGGGTCGGGTTCGTGGACCTCCGTGTCCTGCAGATCTTGCAGGAAGTACTCCGGCACGCCCCAGACCGACAAGACCAGCCGACTGCCGATCTCCAGCAACACCAACACCAGAGTGGCCATCACGATCCCGTAGACCAGCTTACGCGCCCGTGGTATCTCTCGGCGACGGGCTGTGTTTACCGGCGGGGTCTCCGCCACGTTACTCTCCTCAGAAAGCGCTGGGTCGGGAGTTTCACGCACCGCTCCGTCCACCGATTTGACTGCCTGGTGGTGTCTGTGGGAGCTGAACGGCCTTCGACCAGCGGATCATCGACCGATCCGTGCCTGCTTTCAGCTTGCCAGATGAGGAGGTGATTCACAAGACCGGACGAGCTGAGAACACCCCTCAACCCGTGGGTCCGCTGTCATCGTGACAGTGAGCACACCGCCGTCTCCGAGGGCGCGATCACTCCCACAGGTGTATAATCCTCATGTGGACGACACGAGCCTCGGTGGGCAGGCCGGCCAGTTTCCCCAGACACGCTGGGCCTCGGTGTTAGCCGCTATCGATCCCGAGCAGGGAGTCCAGCACCTAGGTCGCCTGATTCAGCAATACTGGCGACCGGTCCCGTAAGAAGACAAAGGGGTCGGTGGAATCGGCGGATTCCTCCCGCAATCGAGATGCCGAAGGCCTTGAGAAGGGATAGGATGGGGTATGGATTTCGCCAAACTCAGCGAGAAGGCCAGGCAGCTGTTCGAGGAAGCCCGGGAGCAGATGTCACAGGCACAGTTCTCGGACAAAGTCGCGGAGGCGCTCGCCTCGGCGCGCTCGATGCTTGTCGAATCGGAGCACGCCGCCAAGCTCGGTGAGCTGCTGCAGCTGGCCATGCAGGAGGGGCAGGAGATGACCGACAACGCTGCCGAGCGAGTGGCCACGCTCTACAGCGACTGGACCGGCAAGTCGGTCACGGCCGACGAGGTCAAGTCTGTCGCGCTGAAGGCCGGGGCTGCAGCCGTGGTCGCCGCGGTGATCGCCGCGCTGCTACGCAGCAGCTCATCCGACGATTCGGCGGCCGGATCCCCAGAGGCGGCCGATGGCTTCGGCGACAGCTTCGAAGGCGACATGTACCGGTTCTTCGCCGACAAGGGCGGCCTGAACATCGACAGCCAGGTGGTCGACCAGGACGGCTGTATTCTGTAGCACCCCGCGCGACCTGATGAGTCTGGCTGTTTCGAGCAAACTCACTGGCCGTCCCGAATCTCGGCGACATCGGGCCATCCACACGCCCACCGACCGGAGAAGTCGAACATCGCGGTATCCTGGACAACCACCCAACCCTCGGATCGTGCAGGAAAAATCCAGAGGTTCCGCTCGGGGCCACTGCCCAGGGCGGGCCTGCACTGGAGATCCGCGACGATGGAGTCCACGTAACTGGCTGCAACCCGATCCGGCAGTCCAGCGACGGCCCTCGATCGCCCGCTACTTCCGCACGAGCGGCAGACTCAGTTGAGAGGGGTGATCGGCCCCGTGCAAGACCTGCACCTCGACATCCTGCGCCTTCCGGGCATCGTACCGGTCCGCGCCGGTGTGCGAGTTCGGCTCGTAACGCGGCGCACTCCCGCCGGTGACGATCAGCGCCAACCGATTGCCCCGGGTCCAGGTGTATGCGTGCGGATCGAACCGCAGCGTCACCCGGTAGGTCTGGCCCGGCGTCAGTAGCTGTACGCTGCGCCCATCCCGCAGCTTGGCCCGCAGGATCGTCTCCCCCACCAGATGACTTCGCCCCCGGCCGTCCTCGTCACACAGCCGAACGTGGATGTCGGTGTCGACGCGGTTGCAGATGAAACTCAGCGACAGGGTCACGACACCTCGCACGGCCAGCGCGGCGGTCAGCACATCGGTCCGGTAGACCAGCAGGTCCTTGCGCGCAGCGATGCGGCTGACCTCCTTCGGACCGTGAGACAGCGGTGGCAGATTCCGCCCGCCGACTGACGGCGACGGGTTCTTTGGGTCGTAGCGATACCTGCGCGTCGAGTCCAGCGCCAGATCCAGTGCGGAGGGCCTGTCGTCGGCTATTCGACCGGTCGGGTGCAGATGGTAGGTCGTGGCCTGGCCCAGCAGGGCATCCCAGCTGCGGCCGCCGACCCAGCGGCCCTCTTGGGTCTGAAACAGGTTGACGGCCGGCACCGCCTCCCAGCTGGATCGTCCGATCCCACGCAGGTAGTAGTCGAAGAACTTCAGCGTGACCCGGGTCGACCAGTTTTCGGCCTTGGGAAACCGCAGGTCACCTTGCTCGCTGATATCGACGGCGATATGGGACCACGGCCCCATGATCAGCTTCGACTCGCGGGCCTTGCCGATCCCCTTGTCGAGGATGTCGTTGAACTGCTGGACGACGGCGCCGGGATAATTGTCCCACCAGCCGCTGATCAGCAGGCACGGAACGTTGATCCGCTCG
>CAZANL010000285.1:0-1206 GCA_964486115.1 uncultured Planctomycetota bacterium | reverse complement strand
GGGCAAAGTCCCACAGGCGACCGGGCAAGCGGTGCTTGTCGACGAACCCTCCCACCCCGAAGCCCATGCGGTCATGCCCCTTGATGATCGCCGCAATCGGGACGCCCCCCTGGTAATAGGTCTCGTAGCGAAAGCCCTGGTTGGCGATCAGCGGCACGGCACAGACCAGGTGGGGCGGGTGTTCGATGATGGTGTCCAGCTGGGCCTTGCCCAGCGCGCTGCCGCCCCACGTCCCGACCTTGCCGTCGCACCAGGGTTGCTTGGCGATCCACTCCACCGCGTCGAAGCCGTCCTGGCCACGCTTCCACCGCCGCTTGTCGACACCCCGCATGGCCGGCTTGCTGGCGTGGAAACCGCGCCAGTCGACGAACAGGTAGGCGTAGTTGTTCCGGTCGAACTGGGCCCAGGCCTGCTTACTTCCCCGCCTCGCTTCACGATCTTGCCCGGCGAACTCGCTGCCCATGCGGTTCTTGTCGTACGGGGTCTGGACCAGGATGGCCGGGTAGCGCCCGCGCTTGGCCGGCAGCAGCAGCTTGGCGGCCAGGTGCTTTCCGTCACGCATCGGGACTCGGATGTTGTTGTCCTCCCTGACCCAGTCCCCGGAGTCGGCCCAGGCCCACGTCGCGAAAAAGCAGGTAGAGAGCAGGATCGAGAGGAACAAACGCGTCATGTGGATCAAGAACAGACCGAACCCCCGCGGTATTGCGTCCTGACGACGCGAAGCAATAAAGACAGAGGGAGCTGACCCACCCAGCGTCTGCTCAGTGGCACCGCTGCGGTAGATTCTGCCAGCGCGGACTTCGACATCTGGGCCATTTGAGCAATACTTCGCCGCCCAGGCAACCGGGCAGTGCGACGAATTGATCGCTCGCCGGCGTGCTGGCCCGTCATGCCACTGTCAGACCCAGGATATCCCATCCTTTGATCGATCGAGGTTCGTTGCGATCGCCCCCTGTGCATTGGAACTATTTCCCTGGAACCGATCGGGCTGCGAGCGCATCCAACAACCCGAATACATGTTTTACGGAGACCCGATAATGTTTCGTCACACAATCCCGTTGCTGCTGTTGCTGGTGTCCAGCCTTCTTGGCGCCCAGGCCGATTCTCCAGAGTCCCCGGAGGCACTGCGCTTGCGGATCAGACAGCTCGAGTCGCGCCTGAAGAAGCTGCGCAAGATCGTCGAGGGAACGGCCAAACCGATCAATC
>CAZANL010000284.1:0-6377 GCA_964486115.1 uncultured Planctomycetota bacterium | reverse complement strand
TAGTTCTCGATCACGCGGCGGGTGATGTGTGGGTAGCGGACCAGGTACTTCCCGTGCTTGAGCAGCAATCGCTTGAAGTTGGAGAGGACCCCGCGGTCGGGCGGTGTGTGTTTGTGGCTGTCGCACTGGCCGTTGCCATTGGGGTTCGAGGTGATCTGAAAGCCGCTGACCTGGCTCGCGGTGGGCGCGACCGCCGCTCCCCCGCACCCGCCTCCACACCCACCGCCGCTGCCGTGGCCGTTGTTGCCCCGTGGTGCCGACACGTCAGGGCCGCCAATCGAGAAACTGCCGAGATTGCTCATTTCTGGGTCATCCAGCGCGCGATCCGTTTGAGCACGAACCAGCCGTGCTCGAAGTTCTTGATGCCGCCCACGAGTCCCTTCAGCTGTCGCGGGCGCAGGTAAAAGCGCAGAAAGGCCTGCCGCTGGTAGCTCTTCAGCTTGGACCGGGTCATCCCGCGAGGAACGTAGGCCACCTCGGCAAAGGACTGACTGTGCGGGTTGACACGATCCAGCTCGCCCGCGTGTTTGAGGTAGTGCCACGACTCGGTGCCGGGAAACGGGTGATAGTTCATGAAGTTGGCGCGCTCGAGGTCCAGGCTCAGCGCGAACTGGATCGTCTCCTCCATCTCGATGGGTGTTTCTGTGGGGAAGCCGAGGATGAAGAACCCCACCGTGTCGATTCCCGCTTCGTTGATCATTTCGACGCGACTGCGGATCATCCGTTTGGCGGTGTCCCGCTTGGTGAAGTCGAGTACCCGCTGGGAGCCGGATTCGATGCCGACCGACAGGCTGTAGCAGCCGGCCTGTTTCATCAGACCGAGCATCTTGGGGCGCAGCGTGTCGAGCCGGACGCCGTTGGGGCAGCACCAGCTGAACTCCAGCTTCTCATCGATGATTCGCTGGCACAAGTCGCGCACGTAGCTGCGCTTGAGCGTGAAGTTGTCGTCGATGAACTGGATCTCCTTGATGCCGTAGTCGCTGATCAACAGCTTGATCTCCTCGATCACGTTGTCGATCGAGCGGTACCTCACCTGACGCCCCTTGGTGATGAAGCTGGCACAGAAGGTGCAGTCGAAAGGACATCCGCGAGAGACCATCATCGGAGAGACGGGGAAGTTCTTCATGAAGGCGGCGTGAGGCGACATCGGGTAGAAATTCGGGGGCATCAGGTCCCACGCCGGCAGTGGAATCTCGTCCATGTCGAGTGGGACCCAGAGCGGGTTGACATGGACCAGCCCGGTCTGCTGCGCCTGCCAGATCAGCCCCGGGATCTTTCGCAACTCATCGGCGTTGCTCAGCAGGCCGTTTCCGCCAGCTCGCTCGATTAGGTCGCAGAACAGGCTGAAGCCTTTCTCGGCGTCTCCCTTGAATCCGTAATCAGCCTTGAAGTAATCGAAGGTGCTCTCCGGTAGGGCTGACGGATGTGGGCCTCCGAGCACGATCTTGGCCAGAGGCTGGGCCTGGCGGATGATCGAGACGTACCGACGCGTGATCACCGAGTCGAGCGTGTAGCATTGGATGCCGACGATGTCTGGTCGCAGACCGCGGACCTCTCGGCCGAACAGGTGGTCGCTCTTGCCTTCGACGATGCAGTTGAGGATGTGGACCTCGTGTTGGTCCCGTATTGCGGCAGCCAGATATCCCAGACCGAGAATGGGCAGTAGGGTGTCCGAAGTCGACTTCGGTTTGACCAGCAGGACGCGCACGAGCTAGGAGCCCGCCTTGACGGTGATGTCCGGCTTGAAGTCGACCGGGCCGCGTTGCCAATGGAGCTTGGGCCGGTAGACCGAGTTGTACATGCAGAACGGGATCAGGCCGTGACTGGTGATGTAGGTCTGATGGCAGTTGGCCGCCTCGTCCAGGTCGATCGTGTTGGTGTCGTAGAACGATTCGATGTTGCAGACCAGGATCTTGGAGGAGTAGCGGCCTTCGTCAAATCGCATCAGCTGTGGGATTTGACTGACGAAGTGGGCCAATTCGCCCGGATGTCGCGCGGCGAAGCTCGGCTCGGTGAACTTGCTGATGCAGTAGTAGCGTTCCTCGGTGCCGTAGAGAATGAACGGGATGGTGCAGATCCGTTGCTTGAAGAACGGCTGGCGGGTCATCTTGTAGGCCAGGTTCCAGATCTTCTTCATTCGCACGAGGTCATTGCCGGTGAGCATCCCGCCACTGACCTCTTCGATGGTCTTCAGCAGCGGGGCGGTCTGGGTGCTGGCGCCCTTGGGGAAGACGCTGTTGCGACCCATCGCGGCCACCGGATAAAACGAGAGGCGCTTGATGTGGGGCCACTTCATCGAGTAGCGGATGATCGCGTCGATCTCCCGGTCGTTATAGCCTTCGACCGTCATCACCGAGAGATGGATCAAGAAGCCCAGGTCGTGGAGTTTCTGCACCAGTTCGAGTTTCATCTGCAGCAGGTCGCGGCCGCGGAACAGCGCGTTGGTCTCCGGCTCGAAGCTGTCGAACTGCAGCAGGATCCACTTCAGGCCGGCGGCGCGCAGTTGCTCCAGATAGCCTTCTTTCTCGGCCAGCAAGATGCCGTTGGTCGAGAGGCGCGGCTCGTACCCCTTGTCGCGGATGATCTGGCAGATCTCTGGCAGGTCCTCACGCATCGTCGACTCGCCCCCCAGCAAGTTGATGTTGGGGCGGTACTTCGTGCGGTTGCCCGACCGGGTCGGGATCCCCTGGCAGACCTCTTCCGCCGTCGGCTCGGTGAAGTCGAGGTCGTTGGCCTGTGGGAAGCAGACCGGACAGGCGAGGTTGCAGCGGCTGGTGATGTCCAGGTCGAAGGTGGTCGTCCACTGCTCGTGGTCGTTGGAGCTCAAGTCGTTGAAGTCGAACCGGTAATCGACCGCTTCGTTGTTGACTGACTTGAACTTGCGGTAGAGCTCGGCGTCTTTCCAGTAGAGCAGTTCCTCGACGCCGTGGATCGGGCAGTCCTTGCGCATGTAGATGTCGCCGTCGCGCTCGATCAAGGTACCCGAAAGGATTTTCGAGCAGGGGATGCAGAATGTCCGTGTTTTTCGGATGATCCCCGTGGCGGCTAAGGTCTGCGTCATGTTTGTTTGCCTTCGGTGAGGAAATAGTATCCCCAGGGTAGAGACACCTTAGCGCCGAAATTGTATGGGATCAGGGGCGAGGAAGTCAAGATGGCTGGTGTTGGCTCCTCTGCTGATGAGAGGGTGTCGGTCAGCGCGCACTTACTTGTACATGATCACATTGCGCCACTGCAGGTTTGTTTCCCGCAGCTTGCGGCACAGTAGGCGGGCCATGCTGGACATCAGCAAGTAGCCCAGGCGGTGGTCCTCTTCACAGAGTTTTATGAAGGCGTCTCCATCGATCTGCAGCAGCGAGACCGGGCTTCTGGCGATGGCCGAGGCGGAGCGACGAGATCTGTCGATCAGCGAGAATTCGCCCAGGACTCCACCCTTGCGGATTTGGGTCAGGGTTTCCTGGCGATCCTCGGTCGGCACATGGACCTGGATGTCGACGACACCCGAGAGAACGATGTAGAAGTCAGCCTCGGGCTCGTTCTCCTGGAAGATCTCATGGTTCGCAGGCAACTCGAGCTGTACCGTCAAGGCGTAGATCTTGTCCCGCTCCTGCGCTGAAAGTCCGGAGAACACATCAGTCGAGTCGAATATGCTTCTTGGGCTACTCATTAGAGAGATTATACCACCTTGCTGCGTGGTGGTCTGGCAACTCGATGCGGTAGAATCTAGGTAATGAAGGCATGGCTCCCTGTCGCGTCGCTGGGTCTGGTCTGGTTCATGGCTCCGGTTTTGGCGCAGGATCGGTTGGTCGCCACACCCAAGCGCATTTCCTCAGCTCCCGGGGAGGCGACTTTTCTGGAGCTGGTGCTGACTCGAGGCGCGGTGACGGTCCCGACCGTTACGTCGGAATATCGTATCGTTATCCTCCCTAATGATGGGGCTTCTGTGCGTGTGGGCAAGCAGGTGTTGGCTTCGGGGAAGACGATCTCCTGTTGGTCTTTCCGTGGGGCCCGTGTCGGTGATTACAGAGTGCGGGTGACCCATCTTCGCACCCTGGTGACGGCCGAGATCATGGCGCGGGTCCAGGAGCGGATTCCGATCAAGAGGCTGCGGCTGTTCCGGGTCAATGGCTTCAAGCTGACCCCGATCGTTCGGCCGCTGTCACTCAAGCGCGGACAGCGGCTCGAGCTGGCGGCAGAGGCCCTGGATGATCGCGGTCGAGCGCTCGCCTTCCGCCCGAGCTGGGAGGCCGTTCCGCCCTATGCCGGGCGCTTGATGGTCAACCCGTACAACGGTGTCTGTACCTTTATCGCCGGCAGCTATCCGACCGTGACACGTGACGGTTATGCGATCCAGGTTCACGACCCGCGAGTGCCTCAAGTACGGGGTGAGGTTCGGGTGCGGATCCTGGGGCCGGTCGAGAAGGCGAAAGTGCCGCTGCCAGGCCGGCTCGAGGCCTATCTGGTGACGGACACGAGCCGCAGCCGGATTCGCAAGGGGGTTGGGCTGTTCACGCGGCCCGGGCAAGTCTCCCGGTTCGAGGTCTTCGGGGTCTTTGGCCAGAAACGGCGGGCGGTTTCGGTGACCTGGGTTCTGGATGGCGCTGCGGGGACCGTGGTGCGGACCGGTCCGAGCACGGCGCGCCTGGTGTCGGGGTACACCGAGAGCCGTCCCAGGCATCCGTATCGCCTGCGAGTCTATCATCACCGCGATCATCGGATTTCGCTCGAGATCCCCCTGGTGATTGAACGTTGAGACGCTCTCCCTTAGAATCCCGCCGCAATGGGTGACGAGCACAACATGAATGAGAAGCGGCCCGGGCGTTTCATTGTCCTCGAGGGTCTCGACGGTGCCGGGACGACGACCCAGGCCCAGGAGTTGGTTGCATTCATCAGGGGGATGGGCTGGCCCGTGATCTTCACCAGCGAGCCGTCGATCGGGCCGATGGGTTACGTCATCCGTCTGATGCTGAGCAAGCGCTTGATCTCCGAGCAACATAGCCAGATTCAGGAAACGCTCTCCAACGACTCCACTGCGCTGCTGTTCGCAGCGGACCGCCTGGATCACCTGCAGCACACGATCATCCCGCGGCTGGCCGAGGGGTTCTTCGTTGTCTGCGACCGCTACTACCTGTCCAGCTACGCCTACCAGATGAACGCCGATCGCTCCAACTACGAGTGGCTGCGCACGATCAACTCGCGGTGTCGCCGCCCGGACCTGACGCTGTTTCTGCGAACGTCGCCCAGCATCTGCGAGGTGCGGCGCAGCAAGGATCGTTGGCATAAAGAGCTCTATGAGGAATCGCACATCCTCGAGCGGGTCGCGGAGAATTACGAATATGTCGTCACTGACCGGCAGGCAGCGGGCGAGCGGATCGAGACACTCGAAGGTGATGCCTCTCAGCAGCGTGTGCGAGAGAAGATTCTAGGTACGGTCAAGCGTGCCTTTGCCGATCTGTTCATCGACCAGTATCCCCTGATTCAGGAGATTCTCTGATCGGCGATATGCTAGCTGCTCGCTGGCAGGCCTTCGATCGCCACAGCCAGCGCCTGATTCTGGGCCTGACCGGGCTGATGACCCTCTCTCTCGGGGGTCACCTGTTGCCCATTTCGAGTGTCGCGCTTCGCTCGCTGCAAATCGCCGATGGTGTGCTGCTGCTACTGTTCGCGCTGGTGCGACTGCGTCAGTGTGTCGTCGCCGAGCGGCGCCGATGGCCAATGATCGATCTCCTGTTGCTCTTCGGTCTGGTGGCCTGGGTCTTCCTGGCCGGGTGGCCGGGATCCGATGGCCTGATCATCCAGGACGATGCACTGGGTGCCGCTCGTTTCTACATCGTCGCTTCGATGGCTCTGGTCGGGTTTTGGCGTGCCCGTCAAGCAGACAGCCGGCTGCAGGAGAAGATCGCCGAACTGAACACGCGCCCGCCGGTGGTGATTCTGGCCAGCTTCATGGTGCTGATCCTGAGCGGAACCTTTCTGCTGATGTTTCCGATGTCGACTCGCAGCGGAAGCGGGCTCCGGCCCGTCGACGCGCTGTTCACCGCAACGTCGGCGAGCTGTGTGACCGGGTTGATCGTGTATCAGGATACCGGCACTGATCTGACTCGCTTCGGTCAGGTCGTCGTGCTTGGTCTGATCCAGCTGGGGGGGCTGGGTATCCTGGTGTTTTCTACGTTTTTCCTGCAGCAGAGGGGAAGCATGAGCCTGCGCCAGATGCAGGCTTCGCGGGAGTTCATCGACGCGGCAGGTCCACGAAAGATGGGGGGGCTGGTCAAGCTGATCATCTTCAGCACTCTGGCGATCGAGACATTCGGCGCACTCTGCTTGCTGCCCTGGATGAAAGAGAAGACCGGTGACTGGCCGAGTGGCATCTACTATGCCGT
>CAZANL010000283.1:0-6398 GCA_964486115.1 uncultured Planctomycetota bacterium | reverse complement strand
AGCCGGTCCAGCACGTGCTGTGCGGCGATCACACCGACGTCCGCCCCGAGCAGCCACTCTTCCAGGTCATCCAGGAATGCCCGATCGATCTTACGACCCTTGCGAACGATGTCCCGCACGTCCATCAGCAGGATGTCGCGCGTCTTGCGCAGACCGGCCTTGAGCTTGTCCAGAGATCGCTTGAATACCATGTCGGTCAGGTGCGTCCGCCACCTCGCTCGTAGGGAATCTGTTCTTTCTTGATGATCGAGTCGAGGATCCCGTTGACGAAGCTACCCGTTTGCTCCGTCGAAAACCGCTTGCCCAGCTCGACCGCCTCGTTGACCACCACCTTGGGGGGCACATCCTCTCGGTAGAGCAGTTCGTAGGCACCCACGCGGAGGATGTTGCGGTCCACCACCGCCATCCGCCCCAGATCCCAGTTCTGGGCGGCCAGGCTGATCTCCTGATTGAGCCGCTCCCAGTTCTCGTGCACGCCGACAATCAGGCTTCGCGCGTAGTCCCGCACACCGTCTTCGAGTTCGGCCTCCCGCAGATAGTCCTCCGTCTCGGAGAGCTTGTCGAACCCCATCAGGTCGAGGCGATAGATGAACTGCAGAGCAACCTCACGGGCACGAGTCCTCTCCCACATCTCAAGCCAGCTCCCTGATGGCGCTTCCGAGATTGGCCATCTCCAGCGCAGCCAGGGCCGCCTCGCTGCCCTTGTTCCCGGCCTCGCCACCACACCGCTCGATGGCCTGCGCCATCGTGTCACAGGTCAGCACGCCAAAGCTCGCCGGGATGCCGGTCGTCAGCTGAACCTGCATCAGCCCACGGGCCACCTCGGCCGAAATATAGTCGAAGTGGGGGGTGTCACCACGAACCACCGCCCCGACACAGACAACGGCCTGATACCGGCCAGACCGGGCCAGCTGCAGCGCAGCAAGCGGGATCTCGAAAGCTCCCGGGACCCAGAAGACGTCGGCCTGCTCTTCCGAAACGCCTTCATCCGCAAGTGTTTGCTCCGCCCCCATCAGGAGGGCTTCGGTCAGGATCGGGTTGAAGCGCGACACCACGATGGCAACGCTCAACCCCTTTCCCGAGTGTCCAGCTTCGATGCGCGTGCCCATGATGCTCAACGTTATAGTTCGGCGCTTCTGGATGTCAAAGACTCAGACGCGTGGTCAGTCGCCCCGAACAAGTCTATAATTTGCGCATGTGGATTGCTCGGCTTTCTCTGGTCGCCTTGCTGCTTCTGCCGCTGTTCGGCTGCGGAAAGGGCCAGCCCTCCAAGCCTCCCACGCCGACCGAGGACTCCCAGACCACCCCACGGAAGGACCAGAGTGAGAGCAGCGCACCTCCCCCGGCAACCTACCGCACAAGGCTGGCTCACGTGCCCTACACACCCTCGAGAGTCGCGGTGGCCCTGGCCGGTCTGGAAGGGCAGTCAGAAGATGTGTTGAAGGCCCTGAGCCGTCGGTGGGGAAAGCTCATCCGAATTTTCCAGTCCGTGACCCTACCCCGCTCCCTCGTCGAGCATGCCCTGACGGGAACTCACCCACCCCGCCTGAGCAAGGCACTGGCCGATCGGCTGGCCCCCTTCGACAGCATCCTGCTGCTCGGGCGAGGCCGCAGCGGCCAGCTGAGCGCACGCGAGTGGCTACACCACCTGGGGCGCCTCTCGCCTCGCTGGCACGGTGGCGGCCAGTCGGTGCGCCACGCCGCGCTGGAAGGCGCCGAGGCGGTGCTCTCCTGGAGCGGCCGTGTCGTTTCGATCCAGGGTAAGACGGCCCGGCTGACCGTGACCGGTATGGGCCTGTTGTCTGGCCGGCCGACCCCGCTGAAGGTCGGAGACTTCGGCCCTTTCGACTACCACCGCCCGGGCGCCGCCGACACTTTCCAGGGGATTCGCGGCAGCTTCGGACGGGTGACCCGCCTGATCCCGACCGCATTGGGGACCGAGCTGGAGGTGAGGGTGCTCGGCTGGTACACACCCAAGCCAGGCGACCGCTGGCGTCGGCTCTACCTGCCCGGCGGCACGCGCGAGATCCAGGTCGTCTCGACGGAGGGCGCCCCGCAATCTGGCATGGTCGTCTACGCCCACCAGCACAAGTTCTCGAAAGCCCACGAAGACTTCGCCGGCACGACCGATTCAGAGGGGAAGGTTCAGCTCGAGGGGATCGCAGGACAGATCCGCTACATCCAGGTGGTCTCGACCGCTGAGGGCGTCGAGTTCACCTTCTTTCAGGGCATCCTGCCGGTCGCGGTCGGGCTGGCGCCCTGGGTCGTGCAGGTGGCCGACTTCTCCTCGCTCAAGACGCACGCCGGGGAGGTCCGCGACCGGTTGCTCAGCGGACGCCAGATGCAGGAACTGCGGCGCAAGATCCAGGCGCTGCTCGACACCTCCTCCTTGCTGGTGCGCAACGGCCGATTCCAGAAAGCCGTGGCCAACATGGAGAGCTCGCTGAAGCTGCTGGCCGGGGCACAAAACAAGGACGCGTCGAAGCTGAGGCAGATGGTGGCGCAGCTGAAGAAGAAGTACGAGGAGAATCAGGCACGAGAGCGGCTGATCCAGAGCCGGACCGAGATCCTCAAGGGGCTGGCTCGAGCGGACGAAGCCATCTACTCCGGACAGTTTTCTCAGGGAGTGACCCTGCTGCAGGACGCCCAGAAACGCTGGCCGACCAAGATCTTTCCGGAGCGCGGCGCACTGATCGCAAAGAAGCTGGCGCAGGCCCAGCGCCTGACGCGGGACTCCCAGAGCATCATCGGACGGGCACGCGCCTCGCTGCTTCAGGCGATCAACAAGCTGCGGCAAGACCAGCTGAAACTGAATGAGCTGGACCAGCTCGAGCCGTTGGTGCGCGTGATAAAGCAGCAAGGGGTCCACGACCCGAAGATCCCCTACTCCGACGCCGAACTCCTCTCGCGGCTCAAGCTCAAGCTGGATCGAATCTCCCAGGCCTATGTGGTCGAGCTCAAGCGCCTGATCGACGCCTACAACGCCAGCATGGTGGAGAGTCAGCGCAAAGAGCTCTCCGAGCGCAGCGACAAGATTGCTCTGTTCCGCGAGCGCGTGGACAAACTGCTCGGTCTGCTGGTGCTGAACAAATGAGGTACCTCGTCGCGCTGTCCGTGTTCGTCCTGCTCGCTCCGGCCGCCTGGCCACAGCAGGTCCCGTTGGCCCAGCCGGCCAGCCGCCCCTGTCCGGCGCTGCTCAAACGAGTCGACCTCTGGATTGCGACGCTGGGCACTCCGATCAGCGGGAAAACCCGTCGCCAGGTGCACGCTCGACTGCTCGGCGCTCGCCGGGCGGGGGTCAGTCGGATGGCAGCGGCGCTGATTCCGACTCACACACGCCAGCTGAAAGCACAGGCGGCCGACTCGCCCCAGGCCTCCAACCTGCTGACTCAGCTCCTAGATCTGATCGAGCTGCTCGGTCGCAGCCGCTCGCCGCTGGCCTACTATGCACTGGCAAATGCCGCGGGCCAAACCAAATGGACCAACACCCTGCGCAAGAGTGTCTTGCGCGCGCTGGGCAAGCTCTCCGATCCGCGCGCACTCCCACAGCTGGCCCAGCTGCTACAGGATCAGGAGCTGGGCTACACGGCGGGCAAAGCGATCCTGGCGATCGAGCGGTTCGAAGCGGTGCCCCACTGGATCGAGCTGCTCGACTCCCACTTCCAGGCCCTCAAGACCAGCGCCCACGACCTGCTGATCAAGTGGTCCGGAGAGAGGCTGGCCCCCTCCCGCAAGAAATGGCGTTTCTTTTTTCGCCAGTACCCTGAAGGCTTCAAGAAGCTGCCGGGGTACAAGTCTGGGAGCTGATATGCGAACGATCACCGTGCTGGCCGCACTGGCCATCCTCTGCCCCGTCTGGGGCGATGACGACGAGACGTGGCGCGAGAGCGCCTACGCTCTAACCGGCGACCCCCAACCCGACACCGACCGTAAGCCGCTCTACCGAATCCGCCGGCGCGCAGCCCTGCAGCTGCGAGTGCACTTCGAGGAGGTCCGGCTGACCGACGGGGAGGTTCTGGAGATCTACGATGCGCGACTGAACCTGATTCAGCAAATGACCCGCTCCGCTCGGGGCGTCTGGAGCCAAACGGTCCCCGGCGGGGAAGCCTGGCTGCGATTGCGCCATCGGGGCGACGGCCCGCCAGGCCAGTTCACCGTCGACCGCATCGCCACGCGCCGACGTCTTCCAGCGCCGAGCAAGGGGACGACCTCCCCCAGCCACTATCTGCCGCGACTCACGGCGGTGAAGATCTTCCGGGTTCATCCCAACGGGGACCACGACCTGCTGCGTCCCGGCAGCACGATCCGGCTGGCCCGCAAGGGGGCCCGCCCCGACGGGATGACATTCGCCGTCCGCGGGTACGACCAGAAGGGGCAGCCGATGTCGCGCCAGAGATTCCGCCCCATGGTCAGCTACAGCGGCTCGACGCTCAAGGGACGGCTGGTGCCGGTCGCCTCCGGCGTCTGGCGTTTCGAGTCGGGTGCTTTCAGCGCCCTGGGCCTGACCGTGACTATCGCCGTGCCGGACAAGGCCGTTTTCTCGACCAAGCTGCTGGTCGACATCCTCGAAGACAACCGCTCGGGCCGCCAGCTGAGCACCATCCGAGTCGCTCGACGACGCACCAGCGGCAAGCTCGAAGCGCTGGCCAGCGGCAGCGCCGTCACCCTGGATGCCCGGGGAGCGGGGCTCGATACGCTCGATCTCAGCGTGACCGGGCTGGACCGCAAGGGACGGGAGCTCTCCCCTGCGGCGCTGAAGCGCCTGCGTTTCTCGCTCACCCCACCCGCCGCCGGCCGCATCGAGACCAAGTCGCTCGGGGAGTACCGGCTGCACAGCGGGGTGCGGGGCACCGAAACGGCCACCCTGATCTTACGCACCGACGCACACGAGGCCTTTCGGCTGACGCTTCAGATCATCGCCCGCCCCAGCCACACGATCCCGGCCGCCGCTCCGGTGCGGCGCTCGGCCGAGCAGTCGTTCGACGTCTCGGCCATCTCCCGCCTGGTCGTCGAGCCGGCGTATCGTGGTCGACGACAGTTCCAGCTATCGGGCCCACCACCCGCCAAGCTGCAGCGGGTGACGCTGGTGCTGGCCGACGGCAGCAAGCGCGTGATCCATCACGGCGGCCTCGGTTTTCAGAAGGACTGGCGCTGGGCCTTCGAGATCGCGGACCCACTCGCCGCAGTCGAGGTCGCCTGGCGCGGAAAACCCGGCGCCATTCTCCGGCTGCGCACGGTCCGCCGGCCAGCTGACGGGCCCGCGCAAGGCACACGAAACACCCCGAGCCGCGGGTCCTGGCGCTCCGCCGGCTCGGTCCTCGGTCGCCCCCAGGGCGAGCGCCGAGGCCAGGCTTGGTGGACCATCGGCTTCGGCCTGGCGCAAGCTCGCCAGCTCAGGGTAACCCCCCATCAAGAGTTGACCCTGGACAGGCTGGTCGTCAGCTTCTCCAACGGGGACAGCAAGACACTCCCCGCCAACTCGATGCGGTTGCCCTCCGGTCATAGCGCAGCCTTCGAAATTCCGGGCCCCCAGCAGCTCTCGCGGGTCGTGCTGTACTACCGCAGTCGTTCCGAGGCGGCCCAGCCGCGCGTGTCGCTGGCCCTCCTGCTGGCCGACGACTGAGAGGAACAGCATCAGCGCAGTCCCGGGTGGCGGTTTCTGGGTGCCCTGCTAAACTCCCAGCATGAAAATCACACGGCGCCTGGCCCTGATCCTCTGCCTGCCGCTGGCCCTGCTTGGCGGCTGCTCGGGTACAAAAAGCGTCAAACACAACGGCGCGACTCCCGACAAGAAGCCGGCGGCGCCAAGTCAGCCGGACACCAAGGCGCCGAGCAAGACCCCCGACGCCATCCCCGCAGACGCCGTCAGCCAGTTCCTGCAGGCCTATGTCGGCGCGATCTTCGTCGCTCGGAGCAAGGCGGCCCAGCTCAAGGGCGTGGTCCGGATCCAGATCGATCGGGAGACCCAGAAGATCCAGGTCCTCGACGATATGACGGACAAGCAGCTGGCTGTGTTCCCCTACCCCGCAGGGGTCCAGGTCCTGCAGGCACCGACCCTGCTCAGAGTGCTGGCGACCCGCAAACTGGACTTCGAGGGCAAGGACTGGGACCGCCGACATCCGCCACTCGCCGAAAGCGCACACGTACTGGCTCGCGTTCCGGGTCGGCCAGCGCATGCGTTCCTGCGGTTCTACCGAGAGCGGGGCGATTTCTCGGCACAACTGATCAACTACAAGTAGGACCAGCACTTGGCAAGACCGGTGTCCCCCCATAGAATCGTCTGATCACTCGTAGACCAGAGAAATTGGGAGGACTCTGTTTTGATTGGCACCCCGACTGAATCCCGTCACATCGTAGCGCTCTTCGGCGCGGCAACCGCTGGCTCGGAGGCCGCCCGC
>CAZANL010000282.1:0-6440 GCA_964486115.1 uncultured Planctomycetota bacterium | reverse complement strand
GGAAATATGCCCGGGGGGCATAGCGAAATCAACCAGTTATTTCCGGACAAGTACTTAGTCTGCTAAGATAGGGCATGCCGCGCTGCGCCTCCGACCGATCGAGACCGACAGATGAGCCTGACTGACGCCCACACCGATCACGCGACGACCGAGCCGACGCCAGACTGGCGCTGGAGCAGGGTCACCCTGGCCGGGATACTGATCGCCATCGGGGCCTGCATACCCTTCTGGCAGACAGTACACAGCAGCTTCGCCAGAACGACTCGTTATCGGACCGGTTTGCTGATCAACCATGACTCATCGGACTCGACGGTGATTGAAGTCAGCTATGACGGGAGCGAGCCGAGCGGACCCTGGCCCCCCCGTTCCCGGTCGCATCATCCGCTCGGCCTGCTCCCGGTCCTGTTGCTGGGGCTGGCGATCAGCGGGATCGGCTGGCTCGGCATTCGCGGCGCCATCGATGGGGACCCGCGGCTCAAAGCCCTCCTGGGCAACGGCGTGGGCTGGCTGGGCTTTGGGGCGCTGGCCTGGCCCCTGCTATACCTGCTGCTTCGCGACACGGCGGGGTGGCTCGGGACCATCCAGGGACGAGGGACCGAGTTCCCTGACATCGGCCTGGCCAGCACGCTGCTCGGATTCTGTCTGGCCTATCGGGCCGGCCGAGGCCTGGCCGGAGATCGGCTGTCCCTGCTGTCGGCGCTGCTGCGCTTCTGGCTCGTTCCAATGATCTGCTTGTTGCTCATTCAGATCGTCGTGAACCGCGAACTCCTTCTTGCTTGGCCTTCTCCAGATCGCGCCGCAGAATGGTAACGAGAATTTCCTGCTAACCCACTGGCAGTTCATGCTGGTCCCCGCGCTCGGTTATCTGGCCGGGCTGGTCATCGTGACCCGCCGCCGCGAGATCCCCGACCAGCAATGGCTCGACCGGCGCAGTCTGGCGCTCGGCCTGCTCAGCGTTCCCCTGGCCCAGCAGGTCCGCTGGATCCTCGTCAGCCATGTTTTCACCGGAGATTTTGGCGGCCTCGGGCTGCTGGCGGGCATCTCGTCCACCCTGGTGGCCTTCAACTGTCCCGGGCTGCTCTGCGCCATGCTGCTCTGGCAGCTACATCCGCAGTCGCCCCGTCCCTTCGACCGCAGGCCCACTCCACCGGACACACCGACGGCGTGATCCCCGCGGGCCGGGCTCCGCCGGCTGGCAAAAAGCCCGACAACGCTGCCCGACGATCGCCGGCTGGGGTAGTATGAGGCGATGAGCCCTCCGGGCCGACCGCTGGCCGACCTGCACCGTCATCTGGATGGATCGCTGCGCTGGTCGACGCTGCTCGAGCTGGCCGAGCCACTGGGCGTCACGGTGCCTGCCGACCTGCGCTTCGAGCGAGGGATGGGCCTGTCGGGCGCGCTGGAGAAGTTCCAGATCACGCTCGCCGTGCTCCAGCAGCCAGCGGCGGTTCAGCGCGTGGCGGCCGAGATCTGCGAGGACGCCGCGCAGGAGGGCATCTCCACGCTGGAGCTTCGATTCGCGCCCCAGCTGCATCGGGGAGCGGCGGTCGAGGAGATCCTCGACGCGGCGATCCAGGGCGCGGCCGGCCGGGCCGGGCTGATCCTCTGCGGTCTATACGGCGAGCCGCCGACGGTTCTCGGCTCGCTGGTCGAGGCGGCCGCCAGCCGTCCCGGAGTGATCGGCATCGAACTGGCGGGGGGGCCCGGGCCGGGTGACCGCTGGGGACTGGCGGACTACGCGCCGGTCTTCGGTCGCGCGCGCGAGCTGGGGCTGGGGCGCACGGTCCACGCCGGCGAGGGGCGCCATCCAGAGGAGATCCGGATCGCCATCGAGCGGCTGCACGCCCAGCGCATCGGCCACGGGACGACGCTGCTGGACGACCCGCGGGTGACCGAGCTGGTGCTGGGTCGAGAGGTGGTGATCGAGGCCTGCCCGACCTCCAACATGCACACCGGCGCGATCGATCAGGTGGCCGACCACCCGATCGCTGGCTGGCTCGACCAGGGTGTGCGAGTCTGTGTCTGCACTGACAACACCTTGCTGTCCGATGTCGATCTGCCGACCGAGCTGGTGCGGGTCAGCCGGATCCCGGGTCTGTCGGCCGACCGTCTGGACCAGCTGATCGCGATGGGGCATCAGGCGGCCTTTCCTCCGCGCTAGCGCGCGACGAAGCGAACTCTGCGCCCAACCGGGTCTGGCGGCATCTTCGGGGGAATCAGGGGATCAACTCCCTTTTCAGTGACGTACCTGATGCCTTGGGCAGGTCCGCTGGCTCCGACAGATCGGGCACCAATGCTTGGTGTCCTGGAAGATCTGGTCCGCCAGCTCTCCGGCAATCATTTCGGCCGTCAGCACGATCTTCTTGGTCTGTTCAGTATTCTCATCGGGCATGAATGTTCTCCTCGGGTTGCATCAATCACCTATTATTGAATATCGTAATATCAGCTGTCGGCTGCCTTCGCTCCTTGGGGGTCAACCGCCATCGACGCGGCGATTCTCTCGCTCTTTATAAAGACCCATTGGGCGACGGGTCGTTTATCACTTTTTGCCCGAATGGACTGGGGGGAACTGGAAGCCCGTCCGGAAATCGGACCTGCTCAACCTCCCACCAGCGTAATTTTCACAGGCCCACGGGCTACAAAACCATTAGACTGGCGCCGGCGATCGAACCGTTTATCAGTTCCGTCACAGCCTAAGGATCCAGAGATGAAAATGCTTCCCCTCGTCGCAGTGGTGCTGGCTCTCGGTGGCATCGGCACCTGCATCTACGGGTTCGTCGAGACCAAACCCAACGTGCAGGCCAGCGAGCGGAGGATGCTGGACAGCAGCGGGCAGAGCGAGAGGATTCAGCAGCTCGAGAACGCCGTCTGGCAGGATTATCACGACACGCTCAAGATGCAGTCCTATCTGAGCCTGGGGCTTGGAATTCTCGCGGCGGCGTTGGGCGGCTTCGCCGCGTTCAGGAAGCAGCAGGTCAAGCTGGCCGCCGCGGGGGCAGCTCTGGGGGTGATCGTGATCGTGATGGCGGTGGCGCTTGGTGCCTGAGGATCTCCCCCGAGTGGGGACCCGGCGCTGTGATTCGGTCGATCGATTACGTTAGGTAGGGTCATGGCGATCAATCAGGTGTGGGAAAAGGTGGGGCATAGCCTCGGACTGTCCTTTACCCCGGGCCGAGGACGGGTCAGTCCCGTGCTGTCCGGGGAACTGAAGGGCAACGAGGTGTCCGTGGTTCGACTCCCCGACCGCGGCGGGTCGAAAAAAGCCACCACGACCCAGTTCAAGCTGACCTACCCCGAACCGCTGGGTCTGGGGCTGCGACTGACTCGCGAAAATCTGATCGCCTCGATGACGCGCACACGACGCGACATACAGGTGGGAGATGCCGATTTCGACGACGAGGTGGTCGTTCAAGGGCGCGATCCGAAGAAAATCCGTGCGTTCCTCACGCCGGCGCGACGGATGCGCATCCAGCGACTGCTGAGCGCTTGCGAGGGCTGTACGATCGGCGATGCCTACATCATTGTTAGACGAGCCGGCGCAATCGACGACGCATCCCGGATGATCTCGGTCCTGCGCCGCATGGCTCACCTGGCCTGGTTTCTGGCGGGCGATCGAGCGGAACAGGACCGTCCGCTGGACCGTGCGATCCAGGCCCGGCGGGAGGGCCGGCTGGAAGATGCCATCCCGGTCTTGCAAGCAGCCGAGCCCGCGGAGGTGCCAACCCTCCAGCCGCTGGAGGAGATGGTCTTCGAAGGCGAGGTCTTGCTGCTGACCGGTGAGCGAGAGAAGGCGGCGGAGCTGCTCGAGAAGGCCCGCGTGGAGGCGCCCGAGGACCCCGAAATTCGAGACTGGTCCAGAATTGCCACCGACAGGGTGCCCGCCCCGGCACCACCAGCCGAGGAGGAGGGCATCCCGATCGACATGGCCTCGGTCTGCGCGGCGCTGTTCCAGAGCGACCTGAGCAGCTCCGAGGTCATCAAGCGGTTCGAGAAGCGCTACCTGGGCCAATCAGTCTTCTGGAAGGGCGTTCTGTTGCGGGCCAACCGGTTCAGCTACGATGTGCTGTTTGGACAAGAACCCGGGACCAAGGCGGTGTTCGAGATCCACGAGATCCCTGCTGGCCTCTACGGGAACCGCAAGGTTCAGGTCGTATTACAGCTGTCGCTGGCCGACGGTGATCTGTTAGGCCCACCAAACGGCCAGACGATCTCCTTCGAGGGCAAACTGGTACGCTGCGACCCGTTCATGCGCAACCTGTACCTTGCAGATGGTATATTGCTCGATTGACGAGCAAGCGGCTGCGCGAGGGCCAGACAGATCGGCCGAGCGGGGCCAGGACTACGACGGAGGCTGCGCAGCCAGAAGTGGGGTAACGCATGCATCACCTGATCGGACTGGGCGCCTGCGCGGGCGTTGGGATGACCGTTGGCTATCTGTCGATTTTTCTGGTCAAGCAGATCAACATCTGGAAAGGAAAGGACCCGCAGCTCTGAGGGATCTACACCAACTCCCACGCAGTTGCGTTGATGCTCGGCCTGACGATGTGCGCCACCTACGCCATCCTGAAATGGGGCTTCTGAGCGCCCCGCAGAGTCCCTCCTGGCGTGACAGGTTTTGTCGGGGTGCCCCCGGCCAGCTGAGTCACGCGGCGGCTGACCTCAGGCCTCGGCGGTCGATCTCAAGTGGCTGATGCAGAGGATCAGGACTCCGATGGTTGCCAGTACGAACATCCCGGATGATGGGATGGCCAGCCAATCCAGGGATTCCCTGGCATCATGTGTGCTGCCCATGCCGGGAGCCCGAAGGCCCGCCAGCATCCAGTACAGGGCATAGCCCAGGCCGCCCAATCCGAGCATGGCGGCCAGGACCTTCCTCAAACCCGCGGCTGCCGGCAACACGGCGAGCAATAAGATCAGCACCAAGGCCGACGTGCCCATCCCGTTGGCATGCAGATGAGCCCGCTTGAAGTAGACCCAGCTCTTCTTCACAGTCGCCTTCATCTTGGTCTTGTCCGAGCGGTATGCACTCTCCAGGGCAGCCTCTCCGCGAAACTGAAGAATGCCCTTGATGCTGTCTTCTGCGGCTCCAAAAGCGATGCCCAGCCCAAAACCGTAGAGCAGTGTGAGCAAACTGAGCAAGACACCGATTTTCAGCTGGCACAGTTCTAGTCTGAACTCGTTCATAGCTCACTCCACGCCACCGAGGGGACTGGCTGCGGCCGCACATTAGACTGCGGCCAGGAACAGGATTCGAGGCAACCGGATCCTCCCCGCAGTCTACCAGAGTTCAATTCACGGCGTCAGCATCTCTCGAGGAGATGGCAGCGACGTAATGTGCCGCTTGTATTCTTGTCAGCGTAGTGTAACTTCCGGACTAAATAGACAGTCTGCCGAGCGCACGCAGAACAGCTGTGAGGGATGCCGACCCGCTACATATCAGGTACGGTTCAGCCGGCACAGCACGATGAAGGCGCCGCAGAGCAAGACCATAGAAACCACAGGGAAGGATCTCCTGATGAATATCCAGCGGGTCATCGGCATCA
Organism: uncultured Planctomycetota bacterium; assembly: GCA_964486115.1. Lineage (GTDB taxonomy): Bacteria > Planctomycetota > JACQVV01 > JACQVV01 > CAZANL01 > CAZANL01. The sequence goes on along the minus strand of CAZANL010000282.1, from coordinate 897 downwards.
CGGTACTCCTGCTCCTCCTGGTCGTCGGCTGCGGGGAGCTCTGGAGGAGCACCCTCTATCCCGAGGACTGGACGCCGGCCCACGCCGACGCGGAAGGACGCTTCCTCCACGATTTCTCCTACGCCGGCTACAAGAACGGCGATGAGCCGATTCCCACGGTCACCGGACCGGAGTTCAGCGTCGTGTCGCATGGAGCGGACCCGCTGGGCAAGAAGGACTCCACCGGCGCGATCCAGCGAACAATCGATCTGGCGGTCGATTCGGGCGGTGGCGTGGTGTTCTTTCCCGCGGGGTTGTACCGCTGCGACGGGACGCTCGAGGTGAGCGGCTCTGGCGTCGTCTTGCGCGGTGCGGGCCCGGCCAGCAGCCGGCTCTATTTCACCAAGCACAGCGGCCACGACATGAAAGCGCACATCACCTTCCGGGGCAAGCTCGCACAGAAAGGAAGCTGGCCACTGGTCAGCGACGGCAAGAATCGCTCGCACACCGTCAGCCTGGACAGCGTCGTCGGGCTGGCTGTTGGAGACGAGGTCGCCGTCGGCTTCGAGATCACCGACGCTTTCCGCAGCGAACACGGCATGTCCAAGTACTGGAAGTTCTCGGCCAAGAAGTGGCGGCCCTTCTTTCGCCGGGAGATCACCGCGATCGACCCCGCAACGGGTGAGGTGACCCTCGATGTACCCCTGCGCTATCCGGTCAAGGTCAGGGATTCAGCCTCCCTCCGGAAGGAAACGGGTTACCTGTCGGGATGCGGCATCGAAGAGCTCGGCCTCTCCAATGCGGTCAGCTGGGACGATGCCTGGAAGGCCAATCAGATCTCGATCGTCGACTTCCGCGGGACCAAGGACAGCTGGCTCAGCAAGCTGAACTCCTTCGCCTCGCCGCTGGACAAGACCC
>CAZANL010000281.1:0-6442 GCA_964486115.1 uncultured Planctomycetota bacterium | reverse complement strand
CAGTGGCCCAGCTCATCCACCCGAAACTGGCCGTCCTGCTTGACCAGAAAGAGCTTCAGAAACGGCTCACCGTCCGGGCCGACCCACTGGATAGAGCGACTGCCCGGACCACCGTCGGCCGGAACCTTCTCGATGAAGCGAATGCCCGACAGCTGCTCGAACAGCACGTGACAGTGGGTCTCCCCCTCGACACCGATGCGCCACCACTTCTTGCCGGGCTCAAGCGACACGGCCGGCAGCAGGACCTCCGCAATCGCCCGTTCGTTGCGAATGATCCAGCGCACCACGCCGAAGGCGCTGAGGCTATCGAGGAGCATCGCCTGGGCTGAGGCCCCAACCTCGACGACCTGTTCCGCGGTTTTTTCATGACCTGCCATGAGGACATTATATCCGCCAGCCGAGCCGCGTCTCGAAAATCAGCGCCAACCTCGGCCGGACGAGCAGGACAGGACAGCCCAGCATTGACGATGAGCGACCGCTGAGGTAGATAGCGAACCCCGACAGGGTCAGATTCCCACGGACACAACTGGAAGGATAGAGTCATGGCCATTCGACTGGGCGATACAGCCCCGGACTTCACCTGCGACAGCACCCAAGGCGAGATCGGCTTTCACCAGTATCTCGGCGACAGCTGGGGCATCCTGTTCTCCCACCCGAAGGACTTCACCCCGGTCTGCACCACCGAGCTGGGCGCGGTGTCCAGGCTGAAAGGCGAGTTCGAGCAGCGCAACTGCAAGGTGATCGGCCTCAGCGTGGACAGCGTCGAGGACCACCAGGGATGGATGGCCGACATCGAGGAGACTCAGGGGGCCGCAGTCAACTTTCCGCTGCTGGGCGCCCGCTCCCGGGAAGTCGCCGACGCCTACGGGATGATCCACCCGGCGGCCGACGACACGATGACGGTTCGCTCGGTCTTCATCATCGACCCGCAGAAGAAGGTGCGCCTGACGCTGACCTACCCGGCCGCGACCGGCCGGAACTTCGACGAGATCTTGCGGGTGCTGGACTCATTGCAGCTGACCAGTTACCAGAGCGTGGCCACCCCGGCCAACTGGCAAGATGGTGACGACGTGATCATCCTGCCCAGCATCAGCGACGAGGATGCTCAGCAGAAGTTCCCCAAGGGTTTCAAGACGATCAAACCCTACCTGCGCGTCACCCCGCAGCCCAACAAGTAGCCCGGCTCGACTCTGCGCGACGGAGTCAGCCGGCAAGCGCCGCCGATTGCCCGAGTGCTATAACTCGGGCATCCGGTAGGCCAGAAAGACCAGACTATCCGCAGCTGTCAGCATGTGCTGGGCGACACTGTGAACCGGATTGATCGTCAGCTCGCGCGCCCCGTCCGCCCCAGGTCTGGCGAACCCCAGCAGCACGACATCCGGCCCCTCGGGCCCGGCCAGCTGCACCGCCAGATCGGCATAGCGCTGGCCGATGTACGCCTGCGGGACCGGCACGATATAGAGTTCATTGGAGTCCTCTGTCGCTGTCAGCAGTGAGAGATAGACCGCCGACAGGCCTGGGGTGAGGCAGCTCTGCGCTATCAGCTTGTTGGCCAGATCGTCGACACAGATCACTTCGTCGACCCGGGTGTGGCGAAAGTGGTTGCGGTTGTTTGCCTTGAGCAGTTCGACGCAGGTGTGCACCCGCGGCTCGATGGCCTCGATCGCCAGCGCGATCAAGATCGAACGCGAATCGGCGTGCTCGTCCAGACCGGGATCAGCGAGGATCACCGCCGCGTAGGCTTTGGCGATATTGGCACGGGCCAACACCCGATCCGAGCTCGGGTCCCCAGGAATGAAGTAGACCTCGTCGTAGACCGCGTCCTCGCTAAACACGCAGTTCTCGATGCCGCTCGAGATGACCACGATCGGCCTCTTGACGGACACGATGTCAGCGTGCAGCTGTTCGATCAAGCTGCTCGCCTTCGGCGTCCAGTTGCAGATCACGACGTGTCCAGAGAGCTCAATTGTTTCCATGCGCCCGTTCCTCGAGTCTGGGGAAGCTATACGCTAATATCAGCAGTTGATCGCCGGAGGCCAGCCGGTGATTGCGACCCACCTTCTGCTCGCTCTGCGGCTCACGCCGCGGATTCAACACCGGGCTCCGGCCGGCAGGCCAGAGCCCCAGCAGCAGCACGGGCTCGCTGTCCGAGTTCCCGCGCGCCAGGATGCCTGCGGCCTCGGCGTAAGTAATCCCTCTCCATGAACCTGGAACCGGCACCCGATAGATTTCGTTGGTCTCTCGGCTGGACATCAGCAGCTCCTCGTAGCACTGAGTGATTCCCGGCACCAACGCAGCCTGAGCAAGCAGTAAGCGACCCACCTGACGGATCTCCACCACCTCGTCGATGCCAGCCCGATGCAGCAGGTCGCTGCCCCCGTCACGCGTGCTGGCCGCGATCGTGTGCACCTGCGGGGCCCGGCTCTCGATCGCCAAGCCCGCCAGCACGACAAACTCGTCGGCCGGGGTCAGTGTTCCGGCTCCCACGCTCCAGGCCGGGTCCGAGAGAATGACCGCCACCCGCGCTCCCGAAAGCGCCGCGCGTTCCAGGTCGCGCTCGCTCGTGGGGTCCCCCTCGGCAGACCAGACTTGTGAGTGCGGAACGTCGCGCAGCGGGATCTTGCTCGCCTGGGATGCCAGGATCACCACTGGCGGCGATCGTCCTTCATACGCAGCGCTGATCAGCTCGATCAGCTCGGGCCCGCGACGGTCCCATCCGCAGATCAGGATGTGGTCCTTGAAGCGAAAAAACGCGGGAACGGGAGACACATACTCGCTGCGCTGAGCCAGGTCGACCAGGATCGAGGCCACCACCGCCGTGAAATAGCCGGCCAGCGTCACGCCGAGCAACATCACCACCACCGATGTCGCTCGCCCACCCGTCGTGGCCGGAACATAATCCTCGAATCCCGAGACGAGATGAACCAGAATCCCCCAGACCGCCTCGTTGTACGTGTCGAAGCGGTGGGCCACAGGATCGCGGTGGCCACGCTCGAACAGGTACATGACGAATGCGCCGATCAACCAGATCAGGAAGAACAGGACCAACAGCTTCAGGATGCGGGCTAGCTGATAACGCGACGCGATGTCGGCCAACCGCCGGCGCACGACACCCAGCTGCCAGGTCAGCCAGTTCACGGAATCTCCAGATACTCTGGCGGGACGCGATCGGTCAACCACACTCCGTTATCAGACCGATAAAACACGTGTCTGTCCCCATGCATCCGATCGGCAGCAACGGTCAACACGATCGGTTGCCCATGTCTGCGCCCCACCTCTCGAGCGGTCTGCGGATCAGCCGAGAGGTGCACCAGGTCCCGGCTCATCTTTCTCAGCCCTTCAACCTCAATCAACTCGAGCCCCCCCAAAGAGGTACCGTGATATAGCTGAACAGGGGGAGCGAGCGGGACCAGTCCCAGCTCGACACCCACCGAGTGCCCCTGGTTGGCTCGAATCAGCCGACCGTCCGGAGAGAGAGCGAAACGCTGCTTGTCGTTTGTCGCCACCACCTCGGTCAGATCTCCCTCCGCCACATCCCAGCCCCGCCGCCGACATGCATCCAGCACGTCCACCACAGCTGCCCAGCCAGCATCATCGAGAGACACAGCTGCAGTGTCCGGTCGATGTCTGAGAATGTAACTCAGATAGCGGCTGATTTCGTGTTTTGTCTTATCCGGGATCGAGTCTTCTGGCATAATCTGCGTCGCAACCTCAGCTTTATACGAAAGGAACCCCCATGCAAGCCACGCGCATTGCGATCCTGGCCGTCCTCCTCGCGCCACTGTTCACCGCACCGGCTGCAGCGGATGTCTCTATCGAGATGACGGTCACCTACAAGCAGACCGGACAGCTGGGCGACAAGAAGAACACCAGTATATCGAAAAGCTGGATCAAGCCAGATCGAATGGCCTCTCGCAGCCAGAAGGGACCCGGCATGGTCTGGCGCTTCGACAAGAAGCTGATCTGGACGATCCAAAACGAGGGCAAGAACTACACCGAGCAGACCTTCGCCGAGTTTCGCACGCAGCGCGAGAAAGCCGCCGCCCAGATGAAGGCGTCCTTGGCGCAATACGAACAGATGCTGAAGAACCCGAATCTACCCGATGCGACCAAGAAATCCCTGAGAACAATGCTGGAGGGCCTCACGGCCTCCTTCAGCGTGAAGGTCGGAGCGAAGACCAAGATTCTCGGATACGACTGCACCCACTACACGATCCTGCGCAACGACAAGCCGACGCAAGAGCTCTGGGCCTGTGAGTCGCTCGAAGGTGGCGCTCAATACCAGCAGATGATGGAGATCATGGGAGCCTACGGCGCTCAGACCAAAGAGATCACCCAGAAGATCAAGGGCATCGTGCTGAAGTACAAGTTCGAGAGCAAGAACCCCCAGGTGTCGATGAGCCAGGTGGGAGTGGCGACCAAGATCACCACCGACGAGCTCGAAGACAAGCATTTCGAAATCCCCGAGGGTTTCTCCAAGGGCGCCAAGGCAGGACAGTAATGCACCGGGTGATCCAAAGAAGCCAGCGAATCCTCTGCCTGGCGGCTCTCGGCGTGCTGCTCAGCGGCTGCGCCATTTCATCCGAGAAGTACCGGCGCACGCTAAACCTCCTGGATCAGGCGATTGCGCCCAAGTCGACAGCCGCTCGGGTCGCGCTGGCACCGATCGCGCTTCCGCTAGGTCTGATGGCAACCGTCGCGGATCAGTTTTTCGTGCATCCGGTAACAGTCGTGGACGATGCCTGGGATGACACCATCGAGGCCCTCTGGTCCGTCGAGAGTGAGACGGCCTTCCGTCGCGGTCTCCTGCTGCCCTTGAAGACAATCGCCACGCCCTTCCTCTTCCTCGGCGACTTCTTGATGAGATCGGCCCTGCCGATCAACAGCGACTGATGCGGCCGAAACTCTCCCTGATTGCCCTGTTGGCTCTACTCCTCAGCAGTACCGGGTGTGCCTTCTTGGATCGGGAAAACCTTATCCTGTTCAACGCGTTCGAAGAAAACGTCGTTCCGGACGCCCAGAAGCGGCCCGGCCTGCACATTGCGACCGCACCACTGACTATTCCCGGCGGTTTCTGCCTCCTGCTGCTCGACGCCTTGATCGTCCACCCGAGCCGGGTGGTGGATGATGCGTGGAACGACACCGTGGACGCCTGCTGGGATGACTTGAACTGGGACGAGCACTACGTGACGGAGGCCAGCTTCCTGCCCGTGCGTTGCATGGGCACGCCGATCGTCTTCTTGTTTGATTTCCTGGGCCGGTCCATCTTCGCCATCCCGCCGTATGGTCAGCAGGACGAGAGGCGCCGGAAGGCGGCGGCGAGGCAAGCAAAACTGACCCAGAAGATAGCCGACCATATCGAAAAACAAGAGTATCGAGAGGCGCTCACGCTGATCGAGAAGGGCTCGACGTCCAAAATCTCCACCCACATGGCGCTGATCTGTGCGGCCCACCTGAAAGATGCGAAGGCCTTCCACCGATGGCTCACCCGGGCCCCAGACGTGAGCGGGGCAAGCGAAGAGGATCTGACCGTCATCCTGGGCTACGTCAAGGAAGCCCCACCCAGCATACGTCAACAGGTTGCTCGGCAGCTGCGCCGGATGCGGGCACAGCCAGGACTGAATCGGGTAGTGGCCATGCTGCTTACCGACACCGACCCAGTCGTTCGCTGGCTGGCCCTCCAGGCACTGATCAAGCGCCAGCGGATCATTCCTCGGGATCTGCTGCCCCGCCTGCGAAAAGACCCGTCCGAGTCGGTGCGGGCTCTCGTCAGAACTCTGGATCGCTAGCAGTCCGGCTCGGCCGGGACCACCTTCCAGATCGTCTTTTCGGGGGTGTCCATGACACGGACGTTAAGAGCGAGGAGTTCGTCGCGGATCTCGTCAGCCAGGGCCCAGTCCTTCCCCTCCCGAGCAGTCCAGCGCGCCGCAAGCCTCGCTTCGATGAATGCCGGGTCCAGCCGATAAAGCTGGATCAGCTGCCGCTGAATCTCCGCCAAGACCGTGGCCGGGGGCTGGTCGAACAATCCGAAGATGCGCCCCACCTCTCGCAGCGAGGTGCGGATCCTCTCGAGGGTGGCCAGCTTGTGTGGCGCCTTCTTACGACCCTTGTCAGCCAGTTCATTGGCAAAGCGGACGACCTCCGACAGGTATCCGAGAGCCTCGGCTGTGTTGAAATCATCATCCATCGCCTTCTCGACGGCGGCCACGATCCCATTGACCATCTCCGGCTGGTGGATCTCCAAGCCGGTCTCGGCAGACCACCCTTCGAGAGCATGGTCGATCTTCTCCAGGGTTTCGTAAACGTAGACCACGCGCCGTAGGGCGTCGTCCAGGGTGCGATCCGTGTAGTTGATCGGCTTGCGGTACTGAGTCGACAGCAGGAAGAACCGCAGCACCTGCGGGTGATAGCTGACCATCACGTCGCGCAAGGTGAAGAAATT